>NZ_CFDJES010000002.1:63745-67984 GCF_983723665.1 Cobetia sp.
AAGACAAGTGCTGTCTGAGCGACTGGCGCGGCGGGCCGAGTGATCGAGTGTCCGGCTTGAATACGTGAGGGCGACAGGTGAGCAGCGGGCAGCGCGCTCAGACGGCGCCGTATTGCCCGGCCGCCTCGCCCAGCCAGCGGCGGATCAGGGGCTCCGCGGCCTGCGGGGCCTCGCTGAGGATGGCATCGGCCAGGGTGGTGGTCGGGGCGATCAGGTCACTGTCACGCTCGAGATCGGCGATCTTCATCCCCGCCAGCCCTGTCTGACGCGTGCCCAGCACTTCGCCGGGCCCGCGTAGCTCCAGGTCCTTCTCGGCGATCTTGAAGCCGTCGGTGGTCTCGCGCATCACCGCCAGGCGCTGCTTGGAGTGCTGCGACAGCGGCGGATGATAGAGCAGCACACAGAAGCTCTCGGTGCTGCCACGCCCGACACGGCCACGCAGCTGGTGCAGCTGCGACAGGCCGAGACGCTCGGGATTGTCGATCACCATCAGGCTGGCATTCGGCACATCGACCCCGACCTCGATCACCGTGGTCGCCACCAGCAGGTCATGCTCGCCGTCCTTGAACGCCGCCATCACCTCGGCCTTCTCGGCCGCCTTCATGCGGCCATGGACCAGGCCGATGGACAGCTCCGGCAGCGCCTCGGTCAGCTCGTCACGCGTCACCTCGGCAGCCTGGCAGGTCATCACCTCGGATTCCTCGATCAGCGTACACACCCAATAGGCCTGACGGCCCTCGGAGCAGGCGGCGCGGATGCGCTCGACCACCTCGGGGCGGCGCGGGTCGGCCACCGCGACGGTCTGCACCGGGGTGCGCCCCGGCGGCAGCTCGTCGATCACCGACAGGTCGAGATCGGCGTAGGCGCTCATCGCCAGGGTGCGCGGAATCGGCGTCGCGGTCATGATCAGCTGGTGCGGTGTCAGGCCACCGGCTTCCCCCTTCGCCCGCAACGCGAGGCGCTGATGCACGCCGAAGCGGTGCTGCTCATCGACGATCGCCAGCCCCAGGCGCTGGAAGGTCACATCGGCCTGAAACAGCGCATGCGTGCCGACTACCATGCGCGCCCGGCCATCGGCGATGGCGGCCTTGGCATCCAGCCGCGCCTTGCCCTTGAGCTTGCCGGCCAGCCACGCCACCTCGATGCCCAATGGCTCCAGCCATTCGCGGAAGTTGCGATAGTGCTGCTCGGCGAGAATCTCGGTAGGCGCCATCAGGGCCGCCTGACAGCCGCCGCCGATCGCGATCAGCGCCGCCAGCGCGGCGACCACCGTCTTGCCCGAGCCCACATCGCCCTGCACCAGACGCAGCATCGGCACTTCGCGCGCCAGGTCACGGCGCACATCTTCCAGCACGCGATGCTGGGCGCCGGTCAGCGAGAAGGGCAGCTGGGCGAGAAAGCGCGTGCTGAGCCCGCCACTGGCGCTCAGCGAGGGCGCGCCATCCTGCTGGATACGCGCGCGCACCTGACGCAGGCTCAGCTGGTGGGCGAGCAATTCTTCCTGGGCGAGGCGGCGCTGACTCGGGTGCACGCCGTCGCTCATCTGGTCGACGGGCGCATCCGGCGGTGGCTCGTGCAGAAAGCGCAGGCACTCGATCACGCCGGGCAGGCGAAAGCGTGTGCGCAACGCCTCGGGGATCAGGTCCGGCAGCTCATGGGGCGTCTCCTCGAGCTGCTTGAGCGCCTGGGCGATCAAGGCACGCAGGCGCGCCTGATTGAGGCCTTCGGTGGCCGGATAGATGGGCGTGAGGTGGTCTTCCACCGGCGCGGCACCCTGGCCGAGCAGGCGGTATTCCGGATGGTAGATCTCGAGACCGGTGGCCCCGGCGCGTGCCTCGCCGAAGCAGCGCACGCTATGGCCACGCTGGAATTGCTGCTGCTGGGCGGGAGAGAAGTGGAAGAAGCGCAGGCTGAGGATGCCGCTGCCATCGCGCAGGCGTACCAGCAGGCTGCGGCGACGGCCCTTGACGATGTCACAGGCCGTCACCTCGCCTTCCACCACCGCCTCCATGCCGCTCTTGAGCGTGCCGATGGGCGTGACGCGGGTGCGGTCCTGATAGCGCAGCGGCAGGTGGAACAGCAGGTCTGCGACGCGCTCCAGCCCGAGGCGCGACAGCTTCTCGCTCAGCGCGGGGCCGACGCCGCTCAGGCTGTCCAGCGGTTGGGCCAGCGCGCCGGTGGCGAAGACACCGGCGCTGGCGGGCCCGGCAGGTGAGGCTTCCGTGCCCGCCCTGCTCATGCCGGTTCGTGGCTCTGGGAAGCGGAGCCCTGCATGCCGTTCTCATTGCTCTGGCGCGCACGATTGGAGCACTCGGCGATCGCCTGGCTGATCACGTCGATGGCCTTGGGGCGTGGGAAGCTGGCACGCCATGCCAGCGCCACGCTGCGACTGGGCGCCGGGTCCTTGAAGGGCCGCGTCTCGAGCACGCCGCTCTCGTAATGACCGGTACCGGTCGCCGAGTAGGGCAGCACGGTGATACCGAGACCGGAGGCGACCATGTGGCGGATGGTTTCCAGCGAGCCGCCTTCGGCGATCAGCGTATTCTCGGGGTTGTTGATCTGATTGCCGATGGCCGGGCAGGCCTCGAGAATCTGATCACGGAAGCAGTGGCCCTCGCCGAGCATCAGCAGACGCTCGTTGATCAACTGTTCCTTGGCGATGCTGTCCTGCTCGAGCAGGGGGTGGCCGGCCGGCAGCAGGACTTCGAAGGGCTCTTCGTAGAGGATCTTGGTCAGCACGTCGGTCTCGGTGAACGGCAGCGCGACGATGATCACGTCCAGCTCGCCATTGCGCAGCTTGCGACGCAGGTCGCCGGTCATGCCTTCCTCGATGTAGAGCGGCATCTTCGGCGCACGCCGCGTCAGTTCCGGCACCAGGTGCGGGAAAAGATACGGTCCAATGGTATAGATGGCGCCGATGCGCAACGGGCTGGAGAGCTGATCCTTGCCGGAATTGGCCAGTTCCTTGATCACGCTGGACTGCTCCAGCACGCGCTGAGCCTGCTGAACGATCTTCTCGCCGAGCGGTGTGACCTGTACGGTGGACTTGGAACGCTCGAACAGTGCGACTCCCAGCTCTTCCTCAAGCTTCTTGACGGCCACCGACAGGGTGGGCTGCGAGACGAAGCAGCGCTCTGCGGCGCGTCCGAAATGACGCTCCTGGGCCAAGGTTACGATGTAGCGGAGTTCTGTTAGAGTCATGATTCCTGCCCGGAACTGGCATCCTGGGATGCGGTGGGTACCGATTCGTTTTACCAAGGAGCACGGCAAAGGTGAAGAAGACGAGTCTCATCCTCGGTTGTGGCGACGTTGGCAGCGCGCTGGCGCGTGAACTGCTCAAGGCCGGTCAGCACGTCATTGGTGTCAGGCGCGATGTGTCCAAGCTTGCGGATCTCGGCATCGAGACGCTGGCATTGGACATCACTGCCGAAGGTGCACTGGCCAGCTTGCCAGATGCCGACACGGTGGTACATGTGCTGAGCGCCGACCGTTTCGACGAAGAGGCCTATCGCGCCGCTTACGTCGATGGCATTCGGGCGCTGGTGACGGAGCTCGAGTCGCGCGCCAAGCCGCCGACCCGCGTGCTGTTCGTGTCCTCGACCTCCGTCTACGCCCAGAAGGATGGCGAGGAAGTCGACGAGCAGTCGCCCACCGATGCCACCAGCTTCTCGGGCCAGTTGATGCGCGAAGGCGAGCAGGCACTGCTCGATTCCTCGCTCAACGGCACCGTGGTGCGCTTCTCCGGCATCTACGGGCCGGGCCGCGACATGCTGATCCGCCAGGCGCGTGATGGTCGCATCGCCGCCAGCAACCCGCCACTCTACTCCAACCGCATCCACCGTGACGACTGCGCGGGCGTGCTGGCGCACCTGATCGCGCTGAGCCTCGAGGGCAAGCCGGTCGAGCCGATCTATCTGGCCACCGACTGCGATGGCGCACCGCTGCACGAAGTGATGGCCTGGTTGGCGCGTCAGCTCAAGGTCGAGTCCACCGAGGTGATCCAGTCACCGCTGCGGCGGCGTTCCAGCAAGCGCTGCGGCAATGCCCTTTTGCTCGAGAGCGGCTACACCTTCCGCTACCCGACCTTCCGCGAAGGCTATGCCGAGGTGCTCAAGGAGCACGGCGTGACGGTGCCGAAGAGCGAATTGTCGGGCCGCTGATCGTCGCCGCTTTCACTTATCCACATCCGGTTGTTCATCGAGCTGTCTGACCGGGTGTGGATAAGTTGCTCGCCGAGAC
>NZ_CFDJES010000002.1:68084-79733 GCF_983723665.1 Cobetia sp.
AAGCGGCTGGTCAAGTGCCAGATGAAGCGCCAACTGACAGTGCCCGCCCCGGAATCCCGGGGCGGGCACTGTCGTCTCTGCGTCAGCCACTTCTCGCGGATGACCTACCATCGTCAGTGAGCGGGTGCTCAGTCACCGATGACCATCACGCCTTCGGCTTCGAAGGCCACGCCCTTGGGCAGCGCCTTGACGCCGACCGCGGCACGCGCTGGGAAGGGCGCGGTGAAGAACTCTTCCATCACCGCGTTGACGCGCGCGAAGTCGTCCAGATCGGTCAGGTAGAGGTTGAGCTTGACGATGTCGCCCAGGCTGCCGGCGGCTTCTTCGCACACGGCATTCAGGTTGGTGAAGACCTGACGCGCCTGCGCCTCGATACCGCCTTCGACGACTTCCATCGTCTGCGGGTCCAGCGGAATCTGGCCGGACAGATAGACGGTGTTGCCCGCCTTGATCGCCTGGGAATACGGACCGATGGCAGCAGGGGCCTTGTCGGTGTTGATGATCGCGCGATTGCTCATGACATGCTCCTTGTGACTGCGCTCAAGCCTTGCCGGTTGCGAGTGTTGTGCGGTGGCGGCCTTCAGCAGCGGGTTACGATTGTGGTTATAGGGTCTCGCCGTCCACGGCGAGTTCGGTCGCGGTCAAGGTCCTGCACTGCAGTCGGCCTTGACCGCGACACGGGTGTTCAGAAGAACGTGTCCGATGGCCGCTCTGCGGCAGCCTTGAAAACAAAAACCGCGCCGCCCGCCAGTGGCGGACGACGCGGCCAGTACGGTAGATCAGCTGAGGACGCGGGTGATTCGCTCCACGTGCAACAGGTTGCGCATGCGCTTGATGATGCGCGCCAGATGGATGCGATCACGCACGGCCAGGGTCAGATTGACGATGGCCAGATGGGCGTCGCGTTCCTCGATACCGATGCGCTCGATATTGGCTTCGGCATCGGTGACCAGCTCGGCCAGCTCGGCGATCAGGCCGCGCTGGGTCTGTGCCTCGATACGCAGCGCCACCGTGAAGTCGCCTTCGACCTGATCGGCCCAGGTCAGCGGGAAGACGCGTTCCGGGTCGCTGGCCAGCTCGGTGATGTTGCTGCATTCCTGACGATGGACCACCAGGCCCTTGCCGGCCGACAGATGGCCCATGATCGGCTCGCCGGGCAGCGGGTGACAGCAGCGCGCGTAGCTGGTGACCATGCTGTTGCCACCGCTGACCTGCATCGGGCTGTTGCCGCTTTGCTCCGCCTGGACATTGCCGTCCTTGGCCGAGAACTTGGGCTGCTGCGCCGTGGTGCTGGTCGTGTCGCTCAGAAGGCTCTGGGCCACGCTGTAGGCGGCGCGGGTGCCGAGCCCGATGGACTCGAGCAGATCATCACGTCCGCCTTCCAGCTCCAGCTCCGCGGCCAGCGTATCGAGACGCCTGGGCGGCAGTTGCTCGAGGGAAGAGTCCAGCCCGGAGAGCGCCTTGTTGAGCAGACGCTGACCCAGGGTCACGGATTCGCTGCGCTGCTGATGCTTGAGGTAATGGCGCACGGCAGAGCGCGCCTTGGCCGTGGTGACGAAGTTGAGCCACGCCAGATTGGGCTTGGCGCCCGGCGCGGTGATGACTTCGACGGTCTGGCCACTCTCCAGCGGCGAGGATAGCGGCGCCAGATGACGATCGATGCGGCAGGCGATACAGCTGTTGCCGACATCGGTGTGCACCGCATAGGCAAAATCGACCGCCGTCGCACCGCGCGGCAATTCCATGATGTCGCCCTTGGGGGTGAACACGTAGGTATCGTCTGGGAAGAGGTCGTTCTTGACGTGCTCGATGAACTCGAGCGAGTTGCCGGCATGGCGCTGCATCTCGAGCAGACCCCGCACCCATTCCCGGGCACGCGCATGGCTGCCGGCGCCGATTGGGCGGTCGGTCTGGCCGGCCTTGTACAGCCAGTGCGCCGCGATGCCGTTGTTGGCCATCGCTTCCATCTCGCGGGTACGGATCTGTACCTCGATGGGCATGCCGTTCATGCCGAACAGCGTGGTGTGCAGACTCTGGTAGCCGTTGGCCTTGGGGATCGCGATGTAATCCTTGAAGCGACCCGGCACCGGCTTGTAGAGATTGTGCACCACGCCGAGGATGCGATAGCAGCTGTCCACGTCATCGGTGATGATGCGGAAGCCGAACACGTCCATCAATTCATTGAAGGGCTTCTGCTGGTCACGCATCTTGCGATAGATGGACAGCAGATGCTTCTGACGACCGATCACCGAGCCGGGCAGCTGATCGCGCTCCAGCGCGTTCTGCAGACTGGCCTGGATCTCGCGCATCAGGGTACGACGATTGCCACGCGCGGCGGTGACGGCACGCTTGATGCGTTCGGAACGCATCGGGTGCAGCGCCTGGAAGGAGAGGTCTTCCAGCTCGACGCGAATGGTGTTGATACCGAGACGGTTGGCGACGCGGGCGTAGATCTCGAGCGTCTCACGGGCGATGCGACGCTTCTTCTCGGGGCGCAGGGCACCGAGGGTACGCATGTTGTGGAGGCGGTCGGCCAGCTTGACGATGATGACGCGGATGTCCTGGGACATCGCCAGCACCATCTTCTGGAAGTTCTCGGCCTGGGCGACGGCCTTGTCCTCGAAGGTGATCTGGGTCAGCTTCGAGACGCCATCCACCAGCAGGGCGACGGGTTCGCCGAACTGGCCTGCCAGTGCCTCGAAGGTCACGCTGGTGTCTTCGATGACATCGTGCAGCATGGCGGCCATCAGGCTCTGATGGTCCATGTGCATGTTGGCGAGAATGTTCGCCACCGCCAGCGGGTGGGTCACATAGGGCTCACCGGAACGCCGGCGCTGGCCATCGTGGGCCTGCTCGGCGTAATAGAAGGCGCGCCTAACCTGACGGATCTCTTCCTCGGGAAGATAACCGCCCAGGCGGTCTGCCAGGTCATCGATCGTGAACATTCAGCGGCCTTGGCTCAGAGTGATTCCGGGCCCGCACCCCGTGCTCCGGCCGCGAGGGCGGGAGTGGCAGAGGTGCGGAAGCACACATGCAGTCGGCAGGTTGAGCGTGGGCTCAGTCTTCGATCTGCGGCATTACCGGCTTGCGCTGGATCGGAGCTTCGACCGGCTCGTTCAGGATGTCACGACCGACCAGACCCGCTGCCACTTCGCGCAGGGCGAGGACGGTGGGCTTGTCGTTTTCCCACGGCAGTTGGGCGTTGCGGCTGCCGCGTGACAGCTGACGGGCACGACGAGTGGAGATCATCACCAGCTGGAAGCGGTTGTCGACGTTCTCGAGGCAATCTTCTACGGTTACGCGAGCCATGGCGGTGCACCTATCAATAGCGGGATATTCGGGGTTCGCTGTCGGCGTGTAATCAGCGCAGAGTGCCGCGACCGCTAGGGGTCACTTACCCTGATCATCTGACAGTATCTCGCACACGACGCAAGCACAATGCCGCTGAGCCGGCCCGCCAGGGGCGAGACGGCTCAGCGGCCAATGATTCTGAAAGGGAATCGAGTCTACTCGACGCCGTTGTTGCATGACAAGTCAGGCGCGATCAACTCCTTCGCCTGGCGCGTCTGTCGGCGGCGTACGCGACCACAGCGCGCATGATCAGGACGAAAGCCGGCAAGTCCTGCCCGACTGTCAGGCTGTCAGAACGGCCGGCCGCGCGGCTGACCGAACGGCTGACTGAGCAGCAGGATTCCCGCCGCCGTCATCAGTCGGCCAGCAGGGAATCGAGCAGTGCCGCGTGGCGATGCTGCACGCGCGGCAGACGCGCACGCTGGGCATTGACGAGTCCGCACAGCTCGTCGAGGGCCTGCTCGAAGTCATCATTGATGACGATCAGGTCGTATTCGTCGTAGTGGGACATCTCGCTGACCGCATCGCGCATGCGACGCGCGATCACGTCCTCACCATCGGTACCGCGGCCGGACAGACGCTCGAGCAGCGCTTCACGCGACGGCGGCAGGATGAAGATGGAGACGGCTTCCGGCACCTGGGCGCGCACTTGCTGGGCGCCTTGCCAATCGATCTCGAGGATGACGTCCTCGCCCTTGCTCAGGCGAGCTTCGACCGCCGGACGCGAGGTGCCATAGAAGTTGTCGAAGACCTGGGCGTGCTCGAAGAAGTCGCCCTGCTCGATCATGGTCTTGAAGTGATCGACATCCACGAAGTGGTAGTTGACGGCATCCTGCTCGCCCGGGCGCTGGCCGCGGGTGGTGTGCGAGACGGACACGCCGATACCGTCCATGCGCTCCAGCAGTGCCTTGACCAGGGTGGTCTTGCCGGCGCCGGACGGCGCGGAAATGATGTAGAGCGTGCCACGTGCGTTGCTGGCCGCCGAGGAAGATGCTGAAGAAGTCGAAGACATGGAAGTGATCCGCTTGCTGTCGCTGAATCGCGGCATTATCGCATAATCCACCCCGCTTCCGCTGCACGCGCGCATGACAGTCCCGTGATGCAATGTTGCAGCTCGGGCATCACAGTTGTCGTCGCGAAGTGGCTGGGTTGGCGTGGCGTTATCTGCAACAATGGTCGTATATTTCAGTTATCACTCAAGCGTCGGCCAGTTCTCGCGCCGGCCTGGGGGCTTGAAGGGACACAGGGTTTGCCGCCGCCTCGCCATACTGGCCTGAGCTTGCGCACTCCCGTGATTCCCATCGCGCCTTGCCAGACGCGTACATAAGTCGATAGAGCAGCGCCAGACGTGCCGCAGGCCTCCGCCAGAGAGGCCGCGCACGAGCGCATCACCCGTTACCTGTCCCGCGCGCCATTCATTCCCGCCTTCCGGCTGATGATGAATGGCGCGCGGTCTTTTGCCCTGCGTAGCGCCAGCCATGCGCGGGCTATGTCAGCTGTGGCCTGCCCCTGACAGCGGCGCCACGGCTGAGTACGGCCACGGGTGATACCCCCTTTTCAAGTTTCAGGAGACCCGGACATGTCTGCCTCCCCCGTTGCGCGCCATCCGCGCATCGCCGAACTGGCGCTGGCGCTCGGTGCCTTTGCCATCGGCACTACCGAATTCGTGATCATGGGCCTGATGCCCAACATCGCGGCGGACTTCAATGTGTCCTCGCAGCAGGTCGGCTACGCCATCAGTGCCTATGCGATGGGCGTGGTGGTCGGCGCCCCCCTGATCTCGGCGCTGGGCGCACGCCTGCCGCGGCGCGGGCTGCTGATCGGCCTGATGCTGCTGTTTGCGGTCAGCAACGTGGCCAGCCTGCTGGCACCGTCGCTGACCAGCTTTGCCGCGCTGCGCTTCATCGCCGGCCTGCCGCATGGCGTCTATCTGGGTGTCGCGGCCCTGGTGGCGGCGGATGCTGCCCCCGCCGGTGAGCGCGGACGGGCCGTCGGTCGCGTGATGATGGGCCTGACGGTGGCGATTCTGATCGGGGCGCCAGCGGCGACCTGGTTCGGCAGCCTGTTCGGTTGGCATTCCGCCTTCCTCGTCGTCGGCCTGCTGGCGCTGGCCACGGCGGTGTTGGTGCGCGGCTTCGTGCCCTATCAGGCCGGCAATCAGGACGCGACCCCGCTCACCGAGCTGGCAGCGCTGATCAAGCCGCGGGTGCTCTATACCCTCGGCATCGCCTGCATCGGTTTCGGCGGCATGTTCAGTGTCTACAGCTATGCGGTGGAGACGCTCAACGTCCAGGCCGGGCTGTCCCAGAATCTGGTGCCGATGGTGCTGGCCGTCTTCGGGGTAGGCACCATCATCGGCAACCTGATCGGTAGCCGTGCCGCGGACATCGACCTGATGCGCACCATTCCTGCCGTGCTGATCTGGAGCGCGCTGGTGCAGGGTGGCTTCTACTTCGCCGCCGATGGCGTCTGGAGCGGCATCCTGTTCGTCGGGCTGGTCGGTACCGGCATCGGTCTGGCACCGGCGCTGCAGATGCGCCTGATGGATGTGGCGGAAGACGCCCAGACCATGGCGGCGACGCTCAATCATGCGGCCTTCAACATCGCCAATGCGCTGGGCGCCTGGTGTGGCGGCATGGCCTTCGCCTATGGCCCGTCGCATTCCTCCATCGGCCTGGTCGGGGTGGCGATGGCCATCGCGGGCTTGATCGTCTTCCTGCTCGGTCAGCGTCATGAGCGCCGCGAGCTGCAGACGGCTTCTGCCTGATGTGGGCCTGAAGCGAGATTGTGAACGCGAGGCCAGGCAAGTGAGGCAAGAAAGCCCCGTGAACACAAGCCGCAACGCAAAACGCCGCCCTTCGGGGCGGCGTCTTGCGTTTCAGTGGCGGAAAGTCTGTGGAGCGGCGCCGGCACGTCAGCGACGGGGCACCGTCAGCGCTGCTGACGCGCGCGCGTCGGCGACATGCCGAAGTAATCGCGGAAGCAGTGGCTGAAGTGGGTGGTGCTGACGAAGCCACAGGCCACGGTGACCTCGGTGATGCTGGCGTTGCCCTGTGTCAGCAGCTGGCGTGCCCGGGTCAGGCGCAGCTCCAGATAGTAGCGCGAGGGCGTGGTATCCAGATGGCGGGTGAACAGGCGCTCGATCTGGCGGCGTGACAGCGTCACGCAGTGCGAGATCTCGCTCATGCTCAAAGGCTCCTCGAGGTTGCTGCTCATCAGCTCGAGGATGGTGCGCAGTGCCTCCGGGTGCTGGCTGTCCGGCGCGGGCAGCGTCTGGTCCGGATGCCAGGGGCTGGGCGTCGCGGGGCGCTCGCAGGCGAGGATTTCCTCGACACTGCGCGCCAGGTCATCGCCGTGACGCTGGCGCATGGCTTCCAGCATCATGTTCAGCGCGCTGCCGGCATTGGTGCAGCTGAAGCGCGCCGCTTCCACCACCAGCGGGGCACGCGACAGCTCCAGCTGGGGGAATGACTCGCTGAACAGCGCCGCATTCTCGGGATGGATAGTGCAGCGATGGCCCGCCATCACGCCGGCGGCCGCCAGAAAGTAGCTGCCATTCCACAGGCTGCCGAGGCGACAGCCCTGGTGGTCGGCTCGCCGCAAGACCTCGCTCAGCAAGGGAATCTCGTCCAGCTGCACCCGGTAGCCGCCGCACACGATGATCATGTCGATCTGCGCCTGCCCCAGCGACTCGAGCCCGGCGCTGGCCATGATGTCGATGCCCAGATCACTGCGTACGCTGCCCGCCGTCACCCCGAAGGTGTGAATGCGATAGAAGGGGACATCGCGGAGCAGATTGGCCGTGACCAGCACATCGAGGGCGCTGGTGAAGGCGGGCATCGAGAAGTGCTCCAGTAAAATGAAGGCGACATTGAGCGGTGCGCTCTGGGCACAGGTCACGTCCTTGAGCAGATGCTGGTTGCGACGCTTCATCGCGGGGGTGAAGTCGCGGCGACGGGGCGAGGTCATGGCTTGCGTTCGTTGCAGGGGCCGCGAGCGGCAGTGGATCGAAGGCGACCGGCAGGATGGCCACAGTGAGACTCCATCCTCGCAGCTGCACGCTCCCGCGGCGAGCCTCTCGCTGGTGGTTACGGGGTGGCAGGCATGTAATGAGGCTGTTGGCTTGATGATACGTCGCGTTACATGGGTGTAAAAACAATCACTTGTGTCATATTCGGCGCTTTCTCGCCTGTTAGACTGCCCCGTCACTCAGATCATGCCCCGAGGCTGACTAATGACGGATACCACCCGGACTGCCTTGTCCGGCTCCGCAACCCAAGCAGCTCCCCTTTCCGATCACGCCGCATCTCTTGCTGATCACACCGCATCCTCTCCCGATCAAGCCGCATCACTTCCTGATTCCGAGCTCACCGCGCTCAACAGTTCCCGCAGTCTGGACTGGCCGGTCTTCCTCCTCAGTGGAGGCGTGATGGCGCTGTTCGTCGCCGCCGCGCTCATCGACCTGGACGGCGTGTCGGCCCTGATCAATCACGCCTTCGACTTCTCGACCACCTACTTCGGTGCCTATTGGCAGGGCTTGATGATCGTGACCTTCCTCGTCGCCGTCGGCATGACCTTCGGGCGCACGGGGCGCGTGGTCTTGGGCGGATTGTCGACGCCTGACATCTCCACGCCGCGCTGGATGGCGACCATTCTGTGCACCCTGCTGGCCGGTGGTGGCGTGTTCTGGGCCGCCGCTGAGCCCATCGCGCACTTCGCCTCGCCGCCGCCCGTCTTCGGGCCGGAGGCGCCGGTCGGCAATCTCGATGCGGCCTACAATGCGCTGGCGCAGAGTTTCATGCACTGGGGCTTTCTCGGCTGGGCGGTGCTGGGCAGTCTGACGGGCGTCGTCTTCATGCACCTGCACTATGAGAAGGGCTTGCCGCTCAAGCCGCGCACCTTGCTCTATCCGCTGCTCGGAGAACGCGTGATGCGTGGGCCGATCGGCGCGCTGGTCGATGCCTGCTGCGTACTGGCCGTCATCGCGGGCACCGTGGGGCCGGTCGGTTTCCTCGGTATCCAGGTCAGTTACGGGCTCAATGCGCTGTTCGGCATTCCCGATACCTACGCGACGCAATTGGTGCTGCTGGCCATCCTGACCCTCGTCTACACCCTGTCCGCCGTCAGTGGCGTGATGCGCGGCATCCAGTTCCTGAGCAGTGCCAATGTGCTGATCGGCGGCGCGATGCTGTTCTTCATCGTGCTCTTCGGGCCGACCGAATTCCTGCTCAAGGCCTTCCCGCTGGGCATGGTCGACTACCTGGACAATATCGTGCCGATGGCGGTCTTTCGCGGCGACAGCGGCTGGCTGGATAGCTGGACGCTGTTCTTCTGGGGCTGGTTCATCGGCTTCGGTCCGCTGATGGCGATGCTGGTTGCGCGTATCTCGCGGGGGCGCACCCTGCGTCAGATGGTGCTGTTGATAACCATCCTGTCGCCGCTCGCGACCTGTGTCTGGTTCACCATTCTCGGCGGCAGCGGCCTGGCCTTCGAGCTGGAAAACCCGGGCAGCGTCTCGGGCCCGTTCAGCGGCTTCAATCTGTCGGCGGCCTTGATCGCCATCACTCAGCAGCTGCCGTTCGGCTTCATCATGTCGGTGCTGTTCCTGATTCTGTCGGCGCTGTTCGTGGCCACGACCGGGGATTCGATGACCTACGCCATCTCGATGGTGATGAGTGGGCACGACAATCCGCCACGCAGCGTGCGTGTGTTCTGGAGCCTGATCATGGGTGTCGTGGCGGCGATCCTGATCTCGATGGGCAATGGCGGCATCAATGCGCTGCAATCCTTCATCGTGGTGACCGCGGTGCCTGTCTCGCTGGTGCTGTTGCCCAGTCTGTGGAATGCGCCGCGTATCGCGCGGCAGATGGCGCGTGAGCAAGGGCTGTAACTGGCTGAGTGACAAAGGCCGCCCGAGTGGGCGGCCTTTGCATGTCGTCATGCACGGATCAGTCTGGCATGGCCCGAAGATGGCAGCCGAGGGAGGTCATGAGTTGTTATCACCGATGCCCGGATGTAAAACGGCTGTAGGCTTGGTGATACGTCGCGTTACATGGGTGTAAAAACAACGGCTTGTGTCATAGTTCAGCGTTTTACGGCTGATACACTGCACCGTCACTCAGATCATGCCCAGAGGCTGACTAATGACGGATTCTTCCCGGACTGTTTCGTCCGGCTCCGCCACACCGGTAAATCCCCCCGCTGAACCCGCACACACCCCGCAAGGTATCGACTGGCCCGTCTTCATCATCAGTGGTGGCGTATTGGCAGTGTTTGCCATCGCCGCACTGGTGGATCTCGACGCTGTCTCCGCGCTCATCCAGAGTGCCTTCGGTGTCTCGACCCAATACTTCGGTGCCTACTGGCAAGCGCTGATGCTGGCGACCTTCGTCATCGCCATCGTGCTGACCATCGGCCGTACCGGACGGGTGCGCATGGGCGGGCTGGCGGCGCCGGATATCTCGACGCTGCGCTGGATGGCCATCATCCTGTGCACGTTGCTGGCGGGCGGTGGTGTCTTCTGGGCAGCGGCAGAGCCGATCGCTCACTTCACCTCGCCGCCGCCGGTGTTCGGCGCGGACGCCCCGACAGGCAATGCCGATGCCGCCTACAACGCGCTGGCGCAGAGCTTCATGCACTGGGGCTTTCTGGCCTGGGCGATGCTCGGCAGCCTGACCGGCATCATCTTCATGTACCTGCACTACGAGAAGGGCCTGCCGCTCAAGCCGCGCACGCTGCTCTATCCGCTGTTCGGCGACCGCGTCATGCGTGGCCCCATCGGTGCGCTGGTCGATGCCTGCTGCGTGCTGGCAGTGGTGGCCGGTACCGTCGGCCCCATCGGCTTTCTCGGTCTGCAGGTCAGCTATGGCCTCAATGCGCTGTTCGGCATTCCCGATACCTACGCGACCCAGCTCACGCTGCTGCTCGTGCTGACCGTCATCTACACCCTGTCCGCTGTCAGCGGCGTGACCCGTGGCATCCAGTTCCTGAGCAGCACCAACGTCCTGCTCGGCGGCGCGCTGCTGCTGTTCATCCTGATCATGGGCCCGACCGGCTTCCTGCTCGAAGCCTTCCCGCAGGGCCTGGTGCGCTACGTCGGTGACTTCGTCGCCATGTCCTCCTTCCGGGGTGACGATGGCTGGCTGAATGGCTGGACGCTGTTCTTCTGGGGCTGGTTCATCGGCTATGGTCCGCTGATGGCGATGTTCGTCGCGCGTATCTCGCGTGGCCGCACCCTGCGTCAGATGGTGCTGTTGATCGCGGTCATCTCGCCGCTGGTCACCTGCCTGTGGTTCACCATCATCGGTGGCAGCGGTCTGGCCTTCGAGCTGAGCAACCCGGGCAGCGTCTCCGGTCCGTTCACCGGCTTCAACCTGCCGGCAGCGCTGATCGCCATCACCCAGCAGCTGCCGTTCGGCTTCACCATCTCGGTGCTGTTCCTGGTGCTGACCACGCTGTTCGTCGCTACCACCGGTGACTCGATGACCTACGCGGTCTCGATGGTGATGAGCGGTCACGACAATCCGCCGCGCGGCGTGCGTGTGTTCTGGAGCCTGATGATGGGCGTGGTCGCGGCGCTGCTGATCTCGATGGGCGATGGCGGCATCAACGCGCTGCAATCCTTCATCGTCGTCACCGCCGTGCCGGTGTCGCTGATTCTGCTGCCCAGCCTGTGGAACGCTCCGCTGATTGCCCGCCGCATGGCGCGCGAGCAGGGCGTCTGATCGACTCCGTTCGAAAGCAATGAGCGTGTCGCACCATCAAAAACGCCGCCCCGAGGGGCGGCGTTTTCGTGTCTGGCGATCAGCCGTCAGCCATCAGACGCTGACGTTCAGCGTCACATCGATGTTGCCACGCGTCGCGTTGGAGTACGGGCACACCTGGTGCGCCTTCTCGACCAGCGCATCCGCCTCGGCCTTGTCCATGCCCGGCAGGCTGATATCCAGCGCCACCTCGATACCGAAACCGGCCGGAATCTGGCCGATGCCCACCTTGCCGGTGATCTCCAGGCCTTCCGGCAGCGTCACGCCGTCAGTGCTGGCCACGTGCTTCATGGCACCGATGAAGCAGGCAGAGTAACCCGCCGCGAACAGCTGCTCCGGGTTGGTACCTTCACCGCCACCACCGCCCAGCTCCTTCGGCGTGCTCAGGGTGACATCCAGCGCCCCATCGGAAGAACGCGACTTGCCCTCACGACCCCCAGTGGTAGTGGCTTCTGCACGGTACAGCACTTGTTCGATAGACATGCCTGACTCCTTGAGCGGAAAAGCCCTCAGTCGAGGGATGGAAACAAGATGG
>NZ_CFDJES010000003.1:0-11986 GCF_983723665.1 Cobetia sp.
TCCCCGGCAGCGGATGCGTACTTTACGCAGGAATCGGCTTGATGGCAAGGGCTTTGACGCAGAAAACAGCCACTCGCCTGATCGATACTCAGACCGCCTTGCCGTCCGCGGGCCGAGATACCGGGCGCGCCTGCCAGCCACCACGCGAATGCGACTGTGTCTCAAGCGCCGCTTCCAGGCGCGCCTCCGGCAGCTGCATGACGCGCGCCAGCAGTGTCAGCAGGGCCACCTCTTCATCGGCCAGCGTCTGGTCGGCATGCACCACCTGGGCAAGCGCCGTGAACCAGCGCTGCTTGTCCATCGGACGCAGGTGAGCCAGCTGCGTGAGATGACGGCAGCGCAGCGCAGGGTTACCCCCATCCGGCTGCGACTGTGGGTACGCAAGCGCCAGGCCAAGTTCCGCACTGGCGTCCAGGAAGATGTCCTCGCGCAGCGTTTCATCGTCGATGAGTCCGACCATCAGCATGAGCCAATGCTGACAGGCCGGCTGGCATTGCTGCAGAGCCAGCGAGTCACTCTTGCGATCGATCCGCGGGTCCAGTGACTCCAGCAGCAACTGCCACAGACACCAGATGAACATGTCCTGCGGAGGTGTCTGCGCCTTGAGCATGCGATGCGCGCGCTCATCCGCTTCCCGCCAGCGCGGTATCAACCGGTTGAGCAAGGGGATCCACTCGACCCGCGGCAAGGACTCGAGCTTGCGCCGCGCCTCGCGCACGCGCTTGCCATCCAGCCAGTCATGTTGACGCTCAAGCTCGGTGAGCCAGACCCCACGCCGGGTGAGCTCCGAAGGCGCGATCATCGCCACCACCAGCTGCGGGCAGAGAAAGCGCGACAGCGTCAGGTTCTCGAGCTCACCCCGGGAACGCGACAGCTCGCCCATGACGGCCGCGCCGGCGATACCCGCCATGACCCCGCCAAGCACTTCTGCTCCGATGGGCCCCTGCTGCTCGAAGGTATGCACCGGTTGCTGGCGCGCGCTCAGATATTGCCTGTCCCAACGGGGTTCCAGGCGCTTGATGCGTTCATCCAGCGGCGGATGCGAGTCGAACCAGCCCGTCAGCCATGGCGGACGCGCTTCGACGAAGAAGAGGTGGTTGTAGGTCATGGCGCGCGGATGCTGGATGCGCCCCTGCCAGCCCATGCCACCGATACGCTTGAGGGCCGAGGCGATGCCATCCGGGAAACGCGTCAGGCGCACTGCACTGGCATCGGCGAGATATTCGCGTGAGCGCGCGACCCCGCGCTGCAACAGCCTGCCGCCCAGCCCGCCGAGACTGCCGAGCAACCACAGCGCCACACCGACCAGCATCAGCTGTGGCATGCCGCCTTTCCTCTCGGAACCGGAGGAGCGCGCCCTGCCCAACACGAAGCCGATGCGCCCCGCCCCCATCAGGAAGCGCCCCGCCTCGGAGAGAAACACCAGGCCGTGGACCGCACTCGCCAGACGCAGGTTGAGGCGGATATCGCCATTGGCGATATGGGCGAACTCGTGAGCGACCACGCCCTGCAGCTCGTTGCGATCGAGCTGCTCCAACGCCCCGCGACTCAGCGCGATCACCGCATCATGGGGCCGATAGCCCGCCGCGAAGGCATTGATCATCGCCTCATGCGGCAGCAGGAACAGCTGCGGCGTGGGCAGATTGGCGGCGATCGCCATCTCTTCCACGACATTCAGTGCCCGCCGCTCATTCGAGTCCTGGGTCTCGACATCCACCAGCTTGCCACCCAGGCGTGCGGCCACGACCGCACCGCCCTGCTGCAGACGCCGCAGCTCGCGCGCCGCGACCAGGGCATTGCACAGAAAGATGATGCTCGCCACTGGCCAGACATATTCAAACGTCGTGGCGGCCGGACGCCCCAGGAAACTGCTGATCGCGACATGCACCACGGCGCCGGCGGCAAGAGACACCACCAGCGACATGGCCGTGAAGGCCAGCAGCAATAGCCGCGTACGACGCCGCGCACTGTCCTGCTCATGATAGAAATTCATTCGCGCTCGCCATCTACCCAGTCAGGATCACAGCGCAAGGCCGCTGCGAGAGAAGCATCAACCGGTCGACTCAAGAGAAGCTGACATCCGGGGCTTGGCGAATCTTCACGCTGTCATCGAAGGCCAGCAGGCCTGCATCACTGCGATGACCGAAGGTCGGCGCGAACACCACCTGCGGGAAGCTCTGGCGATAGACGTTGTAGTCGGTGACGGCATCGTTGTAGGCCTGACGCGCGAAGGCGACGCGGTTCTCGGTGGCGGTCAGCTCTTCCATCAAGTCGCTCATGGTCTGGTCCGCCTTGAGCTCCGGATAGGCCTCGACCACCACATCCAGCTTGCCCAGACTCGCCGCCAGCCCCTGCTCGGCACCGGCCAGGCTGGCCAGCTTGTCCATGCTGCCGGGATGCGCCGCTGCGGCATTCAAGGCGGCCATCGCCTTGTTGCGGGCATTGATCACTTCTTCCAGGGTGCCACGCTCATGACTCAGATAGCCCTTGGCCGTCTCGACCAGATTGGGAATCAGGTCATAGCGCCGCTTGAGCTGCACCTCTATCTGCGCGAAGGCATTCTCGAAGCGCGCCTTGAGGCTGACCAGCTTGTTGTAGATCGAGATCACGTAGATGACGATCAGCGCGATGGCGCCCAGCAGCAGAAATGTTTTCATGATGAGTCCCTTGTGATGATGCCTTTGCAATGAAGGCCCGGCAGGCGTTGTCCCGCTCTCCGGCGAGTCTTTGCAAGCGCCCCTGTCGATCTTCCTGTGCAATCCGCTTCCAGTTTACCCATACCGGATGACGGCACCAGTCAATTGGATGACTGATTGCCAACGGGCATCATGCGGCCGGCAACCTCACGGCACCCAATGCGCCATGAACTCGTGCACCGGCAGTGCTTCGAGTCGCTCGCGATCACCCAGCAACGCCATCAAGGTGTCGCACCGCGAAGGCGGGAAGCAGGTGGCCAGATTGGCCCGACACTTGTCCTCGAGCGGAACGAGCGACTCTTCACGCCGCCGACGATGTCCCAGCGGGTATTCCACCGTCACCTGCTCGGTGGCACTGCCATCGCAAAAGACCACCCGCAGGGCATTGGCGATCGAGCGCTTGTCGGCTTCCAGATACTCGCGGGTGAAGCGCGCCTCTTCCGTGACGACCATTTTGTCACGCAGCCGGTCGATCTCCGGGTGAGCGGCATGGAAGCCATCTTCATAGTGGTCCGCGTTCAACCCGCCGAAGATCAGCGGCACCGCGACCATGTATTGCAGGCAGTGATCGCGATCCGCCGCATTGGCGAGCGCGCCCTGCTTGGAGATGATGCGGATCGCCGATTCGTGGGTGGTGATCTCGATGCGCTCGATCTCCTCGAGCCGGTCGCGCACCTCGGGATGGAGCTGGATGGCGGCCTCGGCGGCGGTCTGGGCATGGAATTCGGCCGGGAAGGAGACCTTGAAGAGCACGTTCTCCATCACATAGCTGCCCAGAGGGCGCGCCAGTGTAAGACGTCGCTCGTCTTCGGGCTTGAGCGCGAGATCGCTATTGCCGTGACTGAAGGACACATCATTGAAGCCCCACTGCGGCGCGCTGAGAGCACCGGGGACGCCCATCTCGCCACGCAGGGCGATGCCCGCCAGCCGCACGCCGCGTGAAGTGGCGTCCCCCGCCGCCCAGCTCTTGCGCGAGCCCGCATTGGGCGCATGGCGATAGGTGCGCAGACTCTGGCCATCGACGAAGGCGTGCGACAGCGCCGACAGCAACTGCTCGCGATTCGCCCCCATCAAGCGCGCCGTCACGGCGGTGGTCGCGACCTTGACCAGCATGACATGGTCGAGCCCGACGCGATTGAAGCTGTTGTCCAGCGCCAGCACGCCCTGGATCTCGTGGGCCATCACCATGCTCTCCAGCACATCGCGCATCACCAGGGGTGGCTTGCCCTGTGCGACACGCTGGCGCGAGAGGTGATCCGCCACCGCCAGAATGCCGCCGAGATTGTCCGAGGGATGCCCCCACTCCGCCGCCAGCCAGGTGTCGTTGTAATCCAGCCAGCGGATGGTGCAGCCGATATCCCACGCCGCCTTGACGGGATCGAGACTGAAGGCGGTGCCGGGCACCCGCGCACCATGCGGCACTACGGTCTCGGCCACCAGCGGCCCGAGATGCTTGGTGCATTCCGGGAAGCGCAGCGCCAGGATACCGCAGCCGAGGGTATCCATCAGACACAGGCGAGCGGTGTCCATCGCCTCTGCCGAGGGACCTGAGCGCTCGCTCTTGCCGGCCAGGCCATCCACATCCGTATCCGCATCCGCGGTATGCAGACCATCGCAATACCCCAGCACATAGTCGGCGATCTGCTGCAGCTCCGGGTCATAGTCCGGGCGCTGGTTGGCGCTGGCCTGATTGGTACTGGCCTGACTTGTACTGGCCTGACTTGTACTGACCTGAGTGGCGCTGAGACGGCTTTCGCCCGTCTGATCAGAGGATGGCGTGCTCATGTGTGATCTCCTGTCGTGGATCGTCTTTGCTCGCATGCATCTCCCGCGATGCCGGCACATCCCACGAAATACCTGTGTCCGCACCACAGATACACAAAAGCCGGCCCTCTGCACATGCATGCCAGGCCGGCTTTCATCGGGATGCCGCAGGAGGGATATCAAGAGGGATATATTGACAGTAGACCATCGCCTGCCAATACCGGCGCTAGCGCATCAAGGTCTCCGCCGGCACCCGCACCCAGCCTTCCATCAGAATACGCGCGCTGCGACTCATCACGGCCTCACTGACGGTCCATTCGCCCTCGCCTTGCTGGCCGTCACCGACCTGACCCGAGGGTGACTGACGATGGGCACTCGCGCCGACCCTGAGCGTGCCGGAGGGATGTCCGAAGCACACCGAGTCACGCGCGGTGCCATTCTGCCCAGATTCGGCCTCGGCCCCGCCAGCGGCGGCAAGATTGACCAGCGTGCCGGGTACCGCAGCCGCCGCGGCGATGGCGACGGCCGCGGTGCCCATCATGGCGTGGTGCAGCTTGCCCATCGATACGGCGCGAATCAGCACGTCGATCTCGTCGGCCTTGATCTCGCGACCACTGGAGACGACGTGATCCACCGGCGGCGCCACGAAGGCGACCTTGGGGGTGTGCTGACGTCTGGCGGCTTCGCCCAGCTCCTGAATCAGCCCCATGCGCAGTGCGCCGTGAGCGCGCAATGTCTCGAGGCGCGCGAGGGCCTCGCCGTCTGCATTGATCGCTTCCTGCAGCTCGGTGCCCTGATAGTCGAGATCGCGGGCATCAACGAAGATGGTCGGGATGCCGGCATTGATCAGAGTCGCCTGGATCCGCCCGCCAGCGACCACCGATTCCGGCACTTCCAGCGTATCGACCACATTGCCTGTGGGGAACATGCTGCCCTCGCCAGCGGCGGGGTCGCGGAAGGCGACCGCCACTTCGGCGGCCGGGAAGGTCACGCCATCCAGGGCGAAGTCGCCGGTTTCCTGGACGCGCCCCTCGCACATCGGCACCCGCGCGATGATGGTCTTGGCGATGTTGGCCTGCCAGATACGCACCTCGGCGATGCCATCACGCGGCAGGCGCTCGGCCGGCACCAGGCCCTTCTCGATGGCGAAGGGCCCGACCGCCGCCGAGAGATTGCCGCAGTTGCCGCTCCAGTCGACGAAGGGCGAGTCGATGGAGACCTGACCGAACAGATAGTCGACGTCGTGGTCCGGCTGTTCGCTGCGACTGATGATCACCGTCTTGCTGGTGCTGGAGGTCGCGCCCCCCATGCCGTCGATCTGCTTGGCGTAGGGGTCGGGGCTGCCGATCACGCGCAACAGCAGGGCATCACGCGCCGGGCCCGGCACCTGCGCCGCTTCCGGCAGCTCATCGCGCAGGAAGAACACGCCCTTGCTGGTGCCGCCACGCAGATAGGTGGCGGGAATCCTGAGCTGTGCCTGCTGGCTCATGCCGATACCTCCGCCGCCGGCTCGCCCGGCGCCTGCGAGTTCAGGAAATCTTCGGCGAAGCGCTGCAGCACGCCGCCCGCCGAGTAGATGGAGACTTCCTCACGGGTATCGAGACGACAGGTGACCGGCACGCGCTCGAGCTTGCCTGCCTTGTCGCCGGCGGTGCGTTCTATCACCAGCGTGAGTTCTGCCCCCGGCGCCGGCTCGCCCTCGACGGCGTAGATCTCGCTGCCATCCAGCGCCAGCGTCTTGCGCGTGGTACCGGCGGCGAACTGCAGCGGCATCACGCCCATGCCGACCAGATTGGTGCGGTGGATACGCTCGAAACCTTCCGCGACGATGGCCTCGACGCCCGCCAGCCGCACGCCCTTGGCCGCCCAGTCACGCGATGAGCCCTGGCCGTAATCCGCGCCCGCGATGATGATCAACGGCTGCTTGCGCTGCATGTAGGCCTCGATGGCCTCCCACATGCGTACCACCTTGCCTTCCGGCTCCAGGCGCGTGAGCGAGCCCTGTTTTACCTCGCGCTTGCCGTCCGCCCCTTCCACCACGGCCATCTCGTTGATCAGCTTGGGATTGGCGAAGGTGGCCCGCTGCGCGGTGAGGTGATCACCACGGTGAGTGGCGTAGGAATTGAAGTCCTCCTCCGGCAGGCCCATCGCGGCCAGATACTCGCCCGCCGCACTGCTGGCCATGATGGCATTGGAGGGCGACAGGTGATCGGTGGTGATGTTGTCCCCCAGCACCGCCAGTGCCCGCATGCCCTTGAGCGTCGGTGCGCTGGCCAGGCCGCCTTCCCAGTACGGCGGACGACGGATGTAGGTGCTCATCTCGCGCCAGTCGTAGAGCGGACTGGTCGTGTCGTCGCGATCCTGACGGGCCTCGAACATCGGGATGTAGACCTGACGGAAGTGGTCCGGCTTGACGCTGGAGCCGACGATGGCATCGATCTCCTCGTCACTCGGCCACAGGTCCTTGAGCATGATCGGCGAGCCGTCCGGCGCATGCCCGAGAACGTCCTTCTCGATGTCGAAGCGGATGGTGCCGGCGATGGCGTAGGCGACCACCAGCGGCGGCGAGGCCAGGAAGGCCTGCTTGGCGTAGGGGTGGATACGACCATCGAAGTTGCGGTTGCCGGACAGCACCGCGGTGGAATAGAGATCACGCTCGACGATTTCCTGCTGGATCACCGGGTCCAGCGCACCGCTCATGCCATTGCAGGTGGTGCAGGCGAAGCCGACGATGCCAAAGCCGAGCTGTTCGAGTTCCGGCAGCAATTCCGCCTCTTCCAGATACAGCTGCACGGCCTTGGAGCCCGGCGCCAGTGAGGTCTTGACCCACGGCTTGCGCGTCAGCCCCAGCGCATTGGCGCGTCTGGCCAGCAGGCCGGCGGCGATGACATTGCGCGGATTCGAGGTGTTGGTGCAGCTGGTGATGGCGGCGATGATCACCGCGCCATCCGGCATCAGGTCGCGCCCGTCCTCGTCCTGCTCATGCTCGATCACCCCGGAGATGCCGCGTGCGGCCAGTTCACTGGTCGGCACGCGACTGTGCGGGTTGGAGGGGCCCGCCAGGGTGCGCACCACCGAGGACAGGTCGAAGGTCAGCTCGCGCTCATATTCCACCGCGCCTTCGATATGGCCGCTCTCGTCGGCCCACAGCCCGGTCTCACGCGCGTAGCGCTCGACCAGCGCGATGCTCTCCGGCTCGCGGCCGGTCAGGGTCAGGTAGTCCAGCGTCTGCTGGTCGATGTAGAACATCGCCGCCGTGGCGCCGTACTCCGGCGTCATGTTGGAGATGGTGGCGCGATCGCCCAGGGTCAGGCTGGCCGCGCCTTCGCCGAAGAATTCCAGATAGGAGGAGACGACCTTCTCGGCGCGCAGGAATTCGGTCAACGCCAGCACGATGTCGGTGGCGGTGATGCCCGGCTGCGGACGCCCGGTGAGGCGCACGCCGATGATGTCCGGCAGGCGCATGTAGGAGGCACGCCCCAGCATCACGCTCTCGGCCTCCAGCCCGCCGACGCCGACGGCGATCACGCCCAGCGCATCGACATGCGGCGTGTGGCTGTCGGTGCCCACCAGGGTATCCGGGAAGGCGACCTGATGACCCTTCTCATCGGCGCGCGACTCGATCACCGGCGACATCCGCTCCAGATTGATCTGGTGCATGATGCCGTTGCCCGGTGGGATCACGTCGATGTTCTCGAAGGCCTGACGCGTCCAGTCGATGAAGTGGAAGCGGTCCTCGTTGCGCCGCTCCTCGATGGCGCGATTCTTGGCGAAGGCGTCCTTGTCGAAGCCGGCGTGCTCCACCGCCAGCGAGTGGTCGACGATCAACTGGGTCGGCACCACCGGATTGACCTTGGCCGGGTCTCCGCCGCGCTCGGCAATGGCATCGCGCAGACCGGCCAGGTCGACCAGCGCGGTCTGACCGAGGATGTCATGGCACACGACGCGCGCGGGATACCAGGGGAAATCGAGATCACGCCGCCGTTCGATCAATTGCACGAGGCTGTCACGCAGCTGATCCGGCGGGCAGCGACGCACCAGGTTCTCGGCCAGTACGCGTGAGGTATAGGGCAGACCGGCGTAGGCGCCGGGGGCGATGTCTTCCACGGCGGCACGCGCATCGAAGTAGTCGACCGGGGTACCCGGTGACGCCGTGCCAGGCAGGGGTTTGCGATACTCGGTATTCATGGGCATCCGGACTCATCAGGCGGTCAAGAAAACGATCGGCCAGCACGCTGACTGGCCGAGGAAAGGGTCAGTCGCGCTGCTCGATGGGCAGCCAGTCGCAATGCTCCGGGCCGGTGTAATCGGCGCTCGGGCGGATGATGCGATTGTTGGCGCGTTGCTCGAAGACATGTGCCGCCCAGCCGGTCAGGCGTGAACAGACGAAGATCGGCGTGAACAACTTGGTGGGAATGCCCATGAAGTGATAGGCGCTGGCGTGGAAGAAGTCGGCATTGCAGAACAGCTTCTTCTCGCGCCACATCACGGCTTCGACGCGCTCGGAGACGGCGTAGAGCTGAGTGTCGCCCACATCCTCGGACAGCTTGCGTGACCACTCCTTGATGATGGCGTTGCGCGGGTCACGTTCACGGTAGATGGCGTGGCCGAAGCCCATGATCTTCTCGCGACGTTCCAGCATGCCGAGAATCTCGCGCTCGGCTTCCTCCGGTGAGCGCCAGTGCTCGATCATCGCCATCGCCGCCTCGTTGGCACCGCCATGCAGCGGTCCGCGCAGCGAGCCGATGGCCCCGGTCACACAGGAGTGCAGGTCGGAGAGCGTCGAGGCGCAGACACGCGCGGTGAAGGTCGAGGCATTGAACTCGTGCTCGGCGTAGAGGATCAGCGAGGTATTCATCACCGCGGCATGCAGATCGCTGGGGGCCTCGCCGTGCAAAAGGTGCAGGAAGTGCGCGCCGATGGAGTCGTCATCGGTCTCGGTGTCGATGCGCACGCCATCATGGCTGAAGCGATACCAGTAATTGATGATCGACGGGAACACGGCCAGCATGCGGTCGGCCTGGTCGGACTGCTCATCGAAGCTCTCTTCGGTCTCCAGATTGCCGAGCATCGAGCAACCGGTGCGCATCACGTCCATCGGGTGGGCGCTGGCCGGAATCTGCTCCAGTACCGCCTTCAGGGCATCCGGCAGGCCACGCAGGCCCTTGAGGCGCGCGATGTAGGCGTCCAGTTCTTCGCGATTGGGCAGCTTGCCCTTGAGCAGCAGATAGGCGACTTCTTCAAAGCTTGCGTGGGCGGCGAGATCCTCCAGATCGTAGCCGCGATAGCGCAGGCCGGAGCCGGTCTGGCCGACGGTGCACAGGGCGGTCTCGCCGGCACTCTGGCCGCGCAGGCCGCTGGAAGCACCGGGGCTCGGGGTAGCGGTGGTATCTGACATGGCGCGATCTCCTTGGCAGTGACGTCATTGAGTTGTTCTTTTTCTTGTAGGGCATAAAGCGTCAAGCCCCTCGCCGGCCAGGCGTTTGCCAGCGAGGGAGAAACGGTCGGGCCGGAAGTGCCGGCCCGTGAAGCCAGTGGCCTCCTGATGCGAGACATGGCGTCCGTCTCGAGCGTCTGGCATCAATCCTTGCGGCTTTCGGCCTCGAACAGGGTGTCCAGCTTCTGCTCGAAGGTGTGGTAATCGAGGAAGTCGTAGAGCTCCATGCGGGTCTGCATGTCGTCGACCACGTCCTTCTGGTCTCCCTTGTCGTGGATGTTCTGGTAGACCTTGAGGGCGGCGGCGTTCATGGCGCGGAAGGCGGACAGCGGATAGAGCACCATCCGGCAGCCAACGTCGCCCAGCTCGCGCTGATTGAACAGCGGCGTGGCGCCGAATTCGGTGATGTTGGCCAGAATCGGCGCGTCGACGCCCTCGCAGAAGGCACGGTAGTCCTCGAGGGTATGCACCGCCTCGGCGAAGATGGCGTCCGCCCCGGCCTCGACACAGGCATTGGCACGCGCCACGGCGGCCTCGAGCCCTTCCTTCTGGAAGGCATCGGTACGCGCGATCAGATAGAAGTCGTCATCACGGCGGGCATCGGCGGCCGCCTTGATGCGGTCGACCATCTCCTGACTGGAGACGATGGCCTTGTTGGGGCGATGTCCGCAGCGCTTCTGGGCAACCTGGTCTTCCAGGTGCACGGCAGCGACACCGGCGCGCTCCATCTCCTGAATGGTGCGTGCGATGTTGAAGGCGCCGCCCCAGCCGGTATCGATGTCCACCAGCAGCGGCAGCTCGCTGGCGGCGGTGATGCGGCGCGCGTCTTCCAGCACGTCATTCATGCTGGTCATGCCCAGGTCCGGCAGCCCGTAGGAGGCGTTGGCCACGCCGCCACCGGACAGGTAGATCGCCTGATGCCCGACGCGCTCGGCCATGATGGCGGTATAGGCATTGATGGTGCCGACGATGGGCAGCGGACGATTGGCTTCCAGCGCCGCGCGGAAGCGGGCGCCGGGGCTTGGCAAGGCGGTGGAACTCAGATGGCGTGACATGACATCTCCCGGGCTGGGCCCATGACGGGGTTGGAATTGTTGGGGGTGATCCGGTCGCAAGCGGTGTGGCAGTTCACTCCTCGCCCTGCTCTTCCTTGAGCGTGGCGGCATAGCGGCGGGCGACGTTCTCCCGCGAGGCGCTGACGTGGCGGCGCATCAGCAGCTCCGCCAGCTCCTCGTCACCGGCCTCGATGGCATCGACGATACGGTGGTGCTCGACGAAGGCCTTCTGCGGACGCGAGCCACTGGCGCTGAACTGGGTGCGATACATGCGCACCAGGTAGTAGAGGTCGTCGCAGAGAATCGTCATCAGCATATGGTTATGGCTGCCGAGGACGATCTGATAGTGGAAGTCGAGATCGCCTTCCTTCTGGAAGTAGGCGGTGCCGGTCTTGAGGTCCGACTGCTGCTCGTGGGTCTTGAGCACGCTGCGCAGCCGCGTGACCTCCTCCTGCGTCATGTGCCGCGCCGCCAGACGCGCGGCCATGCTCTCCAGCGCCTCACGCACGTCGAACAGCTCCAGCAGCTCGGTCATCGAGAGCTTGACCACCCGCGCGCCGACGTGGGGCACGCGCTCGATCAGACGATGGACCTCGAGACGACGCATCGCCTCGCGCAGCGGGCCGCGCGAGATGCCATAGGCCTGCGCCAGCCCCGGCTCGGTGATCTTGCTGCCCGGTGCCAGCTCACCGCGTACGATGGCGTCCTGCAGCTGGTGGAAGACGCGCTCGGCCAGAGTGCGCACCTCAGGCGTCGGAGCACTCGCGGAGGCGGTGTGGCCTGCCTGCTCGGCAGTGGCGCCGCGCGCGAGGCTTCGAGCGGTGGTGGCATTGTGAAAGGCATCGGTGGTCATGGCGGTCAGGCAATCCGGCTGGACAAGGGGCTGAGACAGGACAATGGCGATGAGGGACTTTCAGCACTATTGTCGACAATCATTCAATGACTGCCAGACTAGCCAGCGAGCCTGAGTGGGTCAAGATGCAATCCGCCAAATCCTCTACACCTTTGGCGTAAGAGAGCTGGCATGCGCTGGA
>NZ_CFDJES010000003.1:12086-15485 GCF_983723665.1 Cobetia sp.
TTCTGGAAAGGCAGCGAGTGATCGGTGCCGGGGATTTCCAGCGATTGCCAACCCGCATGACGTTCGGCCAGCAGGCTGTGATAGTCGCGCAGGGTCTGCGGGCTCTTGCCGCCGACCAGGCTGCGTACCTCGCTGCCTGAGGCCAGCACGTCGGCCAGCAGTGCCTCACGGTCGATCTCGCGCACGGCATGCGTGACACAGTCCAGCGCATTGGCGAAGCCCAGATGGCGATGTGCCAGTCGCGCCACCATCATGCGCTCGGCGCGCGGGTTGCGCGTGCGATGCGGCGAGATGAGGTCGAGAAAGGCGGTGATGCCCGCCTCGGGGCTTGAGGCTTCGCGCATGGCGCGCGCCGCCTCGGCGTAGCCGTCACGCACCTTGAGCATGGTGGCGTGGCATTCGCGCTCCAGCAGCGCCGGCTCCAGCAGACTGATGTCGCCGACCTTCACCTCCGGGCGCTCGGCGCGCAGACGCTGGACGAGACGCATGGCGACCAGCCCGCCGAAGCTGTAGCCGATCAGGTCGAAATGCGTGATGCGCTGGGTCTCGATCAGCGCCATCACGTCCTCGACCACCTGCTCGAGGGTGAAAGGAGGCTCGCCACCCTGCGGCGCCAGCGTCTGCCCCATGCCACGCAGGTCCGGGATGATCAGCTCATCATGGGCCGTGAGATGCCCGACCAGCGGTGCCCAGGTCAGCGTGCCGGCCACGCCCGCGCCGTGCAGCATCAGCAGTCGACGTCCGCCCTGTGCGTCATACCGCTTGAGACGCTGCCAGAAGATGTTCTGATCGGGACGTGACAGCAGATGTTGGCCATGTTCGAACTCGGGATGCATGCAGGGGCTCCGGTGGGGTGCCAGGGGCTGGGCAAGAGACTGGGCAAGAGGGCTGGGCGAACGTCAGCACGCGCGTCATGGCAGTCATCGATGACGGCGCAGGGCGTTCAGAGGCAGGCACCTTAATCAGCGCACGAGAGAACGGCAAGCCGACAAGGCCAGCCCCTCACCGGAATCCGCACGCATGGGCGGACAAAACGCCTTCGGATGCCTAGAATGCCCTGTCCGCCAACGGAAGCTGTCATGACCATCTCGCTCGAAATCAACGCCCTGCCCTACGCCCTCGCCGCCGAGGATGAAGCCTCCACGCTGTCGCGCTTCGCACGCCTGCGCTCACGTCCCGACGCCGTGCTGCTCGACAGCGGCCAGCCGTCGCTGGCCGGTGGCCGCTTCGACATCATCAGCAGCGACCCGCTGGCCGTACTGGAGCAAGGCCCACACGGCGGCAAGCTCACTGGCCCGCTGCCGGAGACGATGCGTGACCTGAGCCAGTTCAGTGAAGCGCTGGAGCGCCTCGCCCGCCTGCCGGTGATAGAGGCCCAGCGCCAGCTGCTGACCCTGCTGCCGCAGACGCTGGCAGGCGAAGAGCTCGCCCGGCATGACCTGACAGCCGAAGACCTGCCATTCATTGCCGGCCTGCTGGGCTACTGGAGCTACGACTTCGGGCGCGCGCTGGAAGACCTGCCCGCCACGACCGAGGACGATATCGCGCTACCCTGGGCGCGTCTCGGTCTCTATGACTGGGCATTGATCAGTGACCATCAGCGCCAGCAGAGCTGGCTGATCGCCTCGCCCCAACGGCGCCGGCAGGTGCTTGAGTGGCTGGAGCAACCGGCGCCGCGCAGCGCCGACTTCGCCCTCGACACCCCCTTCGCGCCGCTGCTGGACCGCGCGGGCTACGGCGAACGCTTCCGTCAGGTGATGGAGTATCTGCACGCCGGTGACTGCTATCAGATCAACCTGACCCAGCGCTTCTCCGCCGACTGCAGTGGCGACAGCTGGGATGCCTACCTGCGCCTGCGTCAGGCCACGCCGACACCTTACGCCGGCTATCTGAGCTGGCAGGACGCGCAGGGCGAGGAGATGGCGATCGTCTCCGTCTCGCCGGAGCGCTTCGTCGAGGTCAATCATCGCGCGGTCGAGACCAAGCCGATCAAGGGCACCCGCGCACGTGGTGCGACGCCGGAAGAGGACGCCCGGCTAGCCGCCGAGCTGCTGGAAAGCCCCAAGGACCGCGCCGAGAACGTGATGATCGTCGACCTGCTGCGCAATGACCTGGGCCGCGTCTCCGCGCCCGGCAGCGTCAAGGTGCCATCACTGTGCGCCTTGGAGAGCTACGCCAACGTGCACCATTCCGTCAGCACCATCACCAGCACCCTGGATGAAGGACGCGATGCGCTGGACCTGCTCGGCGCCGCCTTCCCCGGCGGCTCCATCACCGGCGCGCCCAAGATCCGCGCCATGCAGATCATCGAGGAGCTGGAGCCGGTGCGCCGCAGCGCCTATTGCGGCAGCCTCGGCTATCTGGATATCCGCGGCCACATGGATACCTCCATCGCGATCCGCACGGCGGTGATCGCCGAGGGCCAGGTGCATCTGTGGGGCGGCGGCGGTCTGGTCGCCGATTCCGAGGAAGAGGCCGAATACCGCGAGAGCCTGGCCAAGATCCAGCGCCTGATGGAAGCGCTTGGCTGACAGGCGGCGTTATAAGGCGTCATGAGCGCCATAACTCGATGGCATATAACGTTCGAACGAATTCGTATTGGGGAAGCAGTGCCTGCCTTTGATAGGGTAGGCGCATTCCTGCACGTCTCCTTGAGCGCTACCCGCCTCTGCTGATGACCTTTCTGGCCATTGATCAGCCCTGCGCCCCGCTCCATCGGACGTGCCCTCGTTCTGGAGACTCCTCATGTCCGATACCTTCGATCTCGCCCACATCAATGCCGAATTCGGCAACGACCCGGAAGCCCTGACCCGCTGGGCTCTGTCGCTGGACAAGCACGCCATCTGCACCACCAACTTCCGTCCCTTCGAGGCGGTGATCCTGCACATGGTGACACGCTTCCGTCCTGACATCCCGATCGTGTGGATGGACAACGGCTACAACACCGATGCCACCTATCGCTTCGCCGATGAGGTGACGCGCAAGCTGAACCTGAACCGCATCATCTATCTGCCGCAGCGCACGCGTGCCCACCGTGAAGCCGTCGATGGCCTCACCCCGCATATCGATGACCCGCGCCACGAAGCCTTCACCCGTGAAGTGAAGCTCGAACCCTTCGAACGTGCGCTGCGCGAACTGAACCCCGAGATGTGGTTCACCGCCGTGCGCGCCAGTGACACCGCCTTCCGTGCCGGCATGCAGCCGGTCTCGCTGAATGGCGATGGCCTGATCAAGGTCGCCCCGGTGCTCAACTGGTCGTCCAAGCAGATGCACGAGTATCTGGTCGCCCACGACCTGCCCAACGAGTTCGACTACGTCGACCCGACCAAGGCGGAAGACAACCGCGAGTGTGGCCTGCACCTGGCACACTGAGCCCTGTGGTTGACGCTGTGCGCTCGA
>NZ_CFDJES010000003.1:15585-19512 GCF_983723665.1 Cobetia sp.
TCGTGGAAGATCTCGTGCTCGTGGCGCGGGCCGGCGGCCAGTGCCGCTTCGACACGCTCGCGGGTCAGGTGCGGCGCGAAGCGCTCGACGAATTCGAACATGTAGCTGCGCATGAAGGTGCCGCGACGGATGCCGATCTTGGTCGTGGAGCTCTCGAACAGATGCGTGGCGTCCAGCGCGACCAGGTCCTCGTCGGCCACCTCGTCCACCGCCATGTGCGCGACGATGCCGATGCCCATGCCGAGACGCACATAGGTCTTGATGACATCGGCGTCCGAGGCGGTCAGCACCACGTTGGGCGCCAGGCCGTGGGACTTGAAGGCATCGTCCAGCTGGCTGCGGCCGGTGAAGCCGTAGGTATAGGTGACCAGCGCATAACTGGCCAGCGACTCGAGGGTCAGTTCCTCGCCATTGGCCAGCGGGTGATCCTTGGGCACCAGCACGCAGCGATTCCAGCGATAGCACGGCAGCAGGATGAGGTCGTTGAACAGCTCCAGCGACTCGGTGCAGATGGCGAAATCGGCCTGCCCTTCACTGACCATGTTGGCGATCTGCTTCGGCGTGCCCTGCTGCATGTGCAGCGCGACATCCGGGTACTTGCGCGTGAAATCGGCGATCACCGGCGGCAAGGCATAACGCGCCTGGGTGTGCGTGGTGGCGATCGACAGGCTGCCGCGACGGTCGTCACTGTGCTCCTGGGCGACGTGCTTGATGTTCTCCACCGTGCGCAGCACCTGGCTTGCCAGCTCGACGATGGACTCGCCGGCCGGGGTCACCCGCGTCAGGTGCTTGCCACTGCGCGCGAAGATTTCGACGCCAAGCTCATCTTCCAGCAGACGAATCTGCTTGGAAATGCCCGGCTGGGAGGTATACAGACTTTGCGCGGTGGCGGACACGTTCAGGTTGTGGCGGGTGACTTCCCAGATATAACGCAACTGCTGGAGTTTCATGCGGCTTCACTCTCCTGAGAAGCACCATCGACGCGACGCGGCGTGACAGTGGCCCGGACATGGCCGGTCACCTTGCTAAGATGATCGGGCGATAAAATCATGAATAATGATTCCTTTCGGGAATATACGCTCAAGAGTAGATTGGCGACAGTAACCTGACAAGGGGGTAGGTAGGGATGGAAGTCACACAACTGCTGCTATACGTGCTGGCAGGCGCCGGAGTGGGTTTCGCGGTCGGTGTCACTGGCGTGGGCGGCGGCTCGCTGATGACGCCCCTATTGTTGATGTTCGGCTTCCCGCCGCACATCGCCGTGGGCACCGACCTGCTCTATGCCTCCATTACCAAGGCGGGCGGTGCCTTCGCGCACCATCGCCAGGGCCATGTGGACTGGACCATCGCCCGGCGCCTGGCCATCGGCTCGCTGCCGGCGGCGCTGTTGACGATTGCGGTCCTGCATACCTTCTTCACTGACCCCACCGCCTACGCGGGCCTGATAAAGGGCATGCTGGGCGTGATGTTGATCCTCACCGCCGGCGTGCTGCTGTTCAAGAAGCGCCTGCTGGGGCTGATCAGCCCGGAAAGCTTCATCGTACGCCACGCGGCACCGCTGACCGTGCTGTCAGGCATCGTGCTCGGCGTGTGCGTCACCCTGTCCTCCGTGGGTGCCGGCGCCTTCGGTGCTGCCGTGCTGATCATGCTGTTCCCGCTGTTGAGCACCGCGCGCATCGTCGGCACCGATATCGCTCACGCGGTCCCGCTGACACTGGTCGCGGGGCTGGGTCACCTGTGGTTGGGCAATGTCGACTTCCTGTTGCTGGGCGCGTTGCTGGTCGGCTCACTGCCCGCCATCAGCCTGGGCGCACGCCTGACACGCCACATGCCCAGCGGCCTGCTGCAGGGCCTGCTGACGACACTGCTGCTGGGGCTGGGCATCCGTTACGCCTTCTTCTGAGCTCTCATTGCTGCGGGATCCTTCGCACAGGCAATACCAAAGTCGGGGCAGGCAATCCACATTGCCTGCCCCGTTGCTATTCCCTCAAACCAATAAAACAGCTATAAAAACACTAGCGATCATAACCCCGTGCTATTGAGCCGATGGACAATGCCCATTTGTCAGTGATGCAAAGTGGCGCTACCATCGGACGCAGCCTGCATGTCCGGCAATGCCGCAGACAGCGAAACGAATCCCCTGGAGAAACAAGATGTCCAATCACGTCGATGTCACCGGCGCCAACTTCGAACAGGAAGTTCTCAACGCTGAAGCCCCGGTCCTGCTGAAGTTCTGGGCCCCGTGGTGCGGTCCGTGCAAGATGATGGCGCCGGTCGTCGAAGAAGTCGCCAACGAGAAAGGCGAAGGCCTGAAGATCGTCAACGTCAATGTCGATGACGCGCCGGAAATCGCTGCCGAGCAAGGCGTGCGTGGCGTGCCGACCGTGATCCTGTTCAAGTCCGGCGCCAAGGTCGCCTCTCTGGTCGGTGCCCAGTCCAAGGGTCAGCTGAGCCAGTTCATCGAGCAGAACCTCTGAGTCGACTTGCTGACAGGTGACTGCCCCGCCAGCCACCGCGCACTGATTCGATAACCAAAGGCCCCGTCACGCACAGCGTGACGGGGCCTTTGGCATTCTGACAGCAGGTCATCCACGCAGAGCTGGCTCGCGGGTCATTCCTCCGCCATGCGTCGACGACGGCGAATCCGGCGCACGGAGGGGCCCAGCAGGCGCGCCGCCCAGCGCGTGCCCGGGTGCGAGTCGAAGGCGATCTTAAGCGTCATGGTGATCGGCACTGACAACAGCATGCCCACCGGCCCGAACACCCAGCCCCACACCACCAGCGACAGGAAGGCGGCCAGCGTCGACAGCCCCAGGGTGCGCCCCATCACGCGCGGCTCGATCAAGTTGCCGAGAATGAAGTTGATCGCCAGATAACAGCCGCCCAGCATCAGCGCCTTGACCGCGCCGCCTTCCGGCATCACCAGCGTCAGCAACACCGCAGGCACCGCGGCCAGCGCCGAGCCGATGTTGGGAATGTAGTTGAGGCAGAAGGCCAGCGTGGCCCACAGGAAGGCGAACTCCACATCGAGCACCAGACAGCTGATCGCGACCAGTCCCCCGGTCACGAGGCTGATCAAGGTCTTGACCGCCAGATAGCGGCGCAGCGTCAGCGAGAACAGCGTGAAGCGGCGCAGACTGACATGCGGACTGCGCAGCGTGCTGACCAGCTTGTCGCGCAGTGACAATGCCTCATAGAGCAGGAAGGTGGCCGTCAGCACGATGATGACACTCGAGGACAGAAGCCCCCCAAGTCCGGTCAGCAGGTTCGGCACCCACTGGGTCAACGAGGCCGGGTCGACCAGCTCGCTGAAACGGGCCGGCGCGATGGATACGCCGCTGTCCGCCAGCCATTCCAGCATGCTCTGATACTGTTCGCGCAGGCTCTCCTCAAGCTTGGGCATCTCATCGCTGAACAGGGTGAAGCGCGAGACCAGCAGCGCCGTCAGCGACGAGAACAGCACGCAGACCGTCAGGATGACGATCGGCACTCCGAAGCGTTGCCCGATGCCGTGCCGGGCCAGCCAGCGCACCGGCGCGTCGCAGACCGCAGCGACAAACACCGCCAGCAGCAGCGGCACCACCAGGTCCGCCGCCAGCTTGAGGCCGCCGATGATGATGACCACTGCGGCCATGCCGACCAGCAAGGGGTGAATCTCCAGCGCGCGGCGCACGTTGGGCGCGTGGCGAGAACGCCCGGAGCGTTCGAGCGCCTCCTGCTGACGCTCGTCGCGTGGCACCTGCATGCGTGTCACGGCCTCCTCGATGGAAGTGCCCTCACTGACGCTGCGTGGCTCGCCAACGCTATCGTCAGGCGCTTGCGCGTCAGCCATCTGCGCCTCGGGCGGCACTTCCTCGTGTCGCGATCTTTCCTCAGGCGTATCGTTCGCGTGCATCCTGCGCCACCTATCCTGTCAGTGCTTGCCAT
>NZ_CFDJES010000003.1:19612-21861 GCF_983723665.1 Cobetia sp.
CTGCCCCGCGGGTTCCTCGGGACAGCCTTCGATGCGCCTATCTTGGGCGCATGCCTGTCACAAGCCAAGACTGAAACGAGATTGATTGCTCGTGTCGGGGAAACTTGCGCCCCCCTCAAGACGCACAAAAAATGGGGAGACCGAAGTCTCCCCAAGGGTACCGAGTCAGAGCGCACTGACTGGAGGCATAAGACACGACTGTTGCCGATACATCGAACTGCTGAGTCTTGAAACTGCTGTAAGGCTTGAAACTGCTGTCAGGCTTGAAACCGTCATCAGATCTCGAAGCCGCTGCCGAAGCCTTCCACCGTCGGCGCCATCAGCGTCTCGCCACCGGCACGAATCATCGCGGCGTGGCCTTGCGTGCGCGGCAGGATGCGCTGGAAGTAGAAGCGCGCGGTATCCAGCTTGGCCTGATAGAAGGCAGCGTCCCCTTCGCCGGCCGCGAGCGCGGCCCTGGCCGTCTCACCGGCCCGCGCCCACAGGTAGCCCAGCGTGACGTAGCCGGCATACATCAGGTAATCGACACTGGCCGCGCCGACCGCTTCGCGGTCCTGCATCGCGCCCATGCCCACCGCCATGGTCAGCTCGCCCCATTCGCGGTTGAGCTCGGCGAGCGGATTGGCAAACTCGCTGCCTTCGCTGGCCTGACAGAACTTGTGGATCTCCTTGGTGAAGACCTTGAGCGATTCGCCCTGGCTCATCAGGATCTTGCGGCCCAGCAGGTCCAGTGCTTGGATACCGGTGGTGCCTTCATAGAGCAGGGTGATGCGCGCATCGCGCACGAACTGCTCCATGCCCCATTCCTGAATGAAGCCGTGGCCGCCATAGACCTGCACGCCATGATTGGTCGCCTCGAAGCCGGTCTCGGTCAGGAAGGCCTTGACGATGGGCGTCAGCAGACCGAGCAAGGTATCGGCACGCGCCTTGTCTTCGCTGTCCGGGGCATTCTCGACGATGTCATTGAACTGGGCGGCGTACATCACCAGCATGCGCCCGCCCTCGGCGATGGCCTTCTGGGTCAGCAGCATGCGGCGCACGTCCGGATGCACGATGATCGGGTCGGCCGCCTTCTCAGGCGCCTTGGCCCCAGACAGGGCACGCATCTGCAGACGGTCACGCGCATAGCTCAGCGCATTCTGGAAGCTGGCCTCGGCCAGCGCCACGCCCTGGATCCCCACGCCGAGACGCGCGGCATTCATCATGGTGAACATGCAGGCCAGTCCCTTGTGCGGCGGGCCGACCAGATAGCCTGTGGCGGAATCGAAGTTCATCACGCAGGTCGCGTTGCCGTGAATGCCCATCTTGTGCTCGATGGAGCCACAGCTGACGCCGTTGCGCTCACCGGCCTCGCCATTGGCGTCGGGCAGGAACTTGGGCACCACGAACAGCGAGATGCCACGCGAGCCTTCCGGAGCATCCGGCAGCTTGGCCAGCACCAGGTGCACGATGTTCTCGGACAGATCGTGCTCACCGGCCGAGATGAAGATCTTGGTGCCGCTGATGCGGTAGCCCTTGCTGCCATCGCTGTCATCCAGCGGCACGGCGCGGGTCTTGATCAGACCCAGGTCCGTGCCGCAATGCGGTTCGGTCAGGCACATGGTGCCGGTCCAGCTGCCTTCGACCAGCTTGGTCAGATAGGTCTGCTTGAGCACCTCGCTGCCGTGATGCTCGAGTGCATTCATCGCGCCATGCGACAGGCCCGGATACATGCCCCACGACAGGTTGGCGGAGGCGACCATTTCCGAGAGCACCATCGCCAGTGACGGCGGCAGCCCCTGACCGCCATGTTCCGGTGAGGCAGCCAGACTCGGCCAGCCGCCCTCGACATACTGCTGGTAGGCAGCCTTGAAGCCGCTCGGCGCCTTGACCTCGCCGCCCTCGAAGGTACAGCCCTCGCGGTCACCCGACTGGTTCAGCGGCGTCAGCACCTCGTGCGCGAAGCGTGCGCCCTCCTCGAGGATGGCGGTCACGATATCGTCGCTGGCCTCATCGCCACCCGGCAGGCTGGCATAGTGAGCGGGATAGTCGAGCAGCTCATTCATCACGAAGCGGATGTCGCGCAACGGCGCCTGATAGTCCGGCATGCTTTACTCCTTGAGCCGTCGCGACGCGGCGGCGCTGACCTGAACAACGACAGGTGGCGGCAAGACGCTTGTCAGGCGGCGCAGCACTCACTCGAGCAATGAAGAAGCGAGTCGCTGGCGGCGAACAGGTCTGACGCAACACTATCAAACATGTGTTTGAAA
>NZ_CFDJES010000003.1:21961-24845 GCF_983723665.1 Cobetia sp.
TCGAGCAATATCTCCCCCAGAGATAACCTGTCCTGCAAGATTCCTTGTGTACCGTGCTCTCTCCCCGGAGCCGATCCAGAGAGCCCGATCCAGACGATAAAGGCCTTGCCCGCCAGCCTCAGGCCATGCGAATGCTGCCATCGAGGCGGATCACTTCCCCGTTGAGCATGCTGTTGGTGATGATGTGCTCGGCCAGACGCGCGAACTCATCGGGCTTGCCCAGACGCTTGGGAAACGGCACCGCCTCGCACAGCGCTTCGCGGGCCGGCTCCGGAATGCCGGCCATCATCGGTGTCTCGAACACGCCGGGCGCGATCGCCATCACGCGAATGCCATGGCGTGCCAGCTCACGCGCCATCGGCAGCGTCATGCCGGCGACCCCGGCCTTGGAGGCGCTATAGGCACACTGCCCCACCTGGCCATCGAAGGCCGCGACCGAGGCGGTATTGAGAATGATGCCCCGCTCGCCGTCCTCGCCCTCGGCGGCATTGCGCGCCATGCGTGCCGCCGTCAGGCGCGCCACGTTGAAGGTGCCGCTCAGATTGATCGCCAGCGTCTTCTCGAAGCCCGCGAGCGGAGCAGGCTCGCCGTCACGGTCCACCAGCTTGGCGACGCTCACCACACCGGCACAGTGGATCACCCCATGAATGGCACCGAAGGTCTGCTCCGCGACATCCAGCGCGGCCTCGACACTGGCGCTGTCGGTGATGTCGCAATGACAGAAGCGTGCCGCCTCCCCCAGCGCATCGGCCTGTTCACGTGCGGCCTCGGCAAGGTCCGCCAGCACCACCTGGCCGCCGGCCGCGACGATACGTGAGGCCGTGGCGGCCCCGAGGCCGGATGCTGCGCCGGTGATCAGAAAGCAGTGGTCGGCGATCTTCATGAAACGAGTCTCCCGAAAGGTGATGGCAGGAAAGGTGATGAGAGCCAGGTGATGACAGACCTGTGGTGACAGGCGCGTGGTAACAGACAAGCCCCGCCGGATAGCCGGCCGTGCCTGAAAGCCGCGTGTATGCCTCGGTGTTCAGCTCGCGCGCGCCTGTGCCCGCAGCAGGAAACGCTGGATCTTGCCCGACGGCGTCTTGGGCAGGCTGTCGACGAAGTCGATCTCGCGGGGATAGCTGTGCGCCGAGAGTCGCTGACGCACGCTGGCGCGAATTTCCTCCGCCAGCTCGTCACTGCCGACATGGCCATCGCGCAGCACCACATAGGCCTTGATGATCTCGCCACGCAGCGCATCCGGCTTGCCGACCGCCGCCGATTCCGCCACCGCCGGATGTACCAGCACAGCGTTCTCGACATCCGCCGGGCCGACGCGATAGCCCGCGGTGGTGATGATGTCGTCATCACGCCCGGCGAAGGTGAAGCGGCCATCGGGCTCTGCCACCACCACGTCTCCAGTCAGGTAATAGCCCTCGACGCAGGGCTGTTTCTCCTGCCAGGTGTAACCGGCGAAGAAGTGTGCGGGCGAGCGAGCGATATCCACCGCCAGCACACCCGGCTCACCCGGCGGCAGCTCACGATACTCGGCGTCGAGCACGGCCAGCCGATAGCCGGGTAGCGGGAAGCCGACACTGCCGACCACGACCTCATGGGCCAGCGCGTGATGATTGCAGCAGGTCATGCCGGTCTCGGTCTGGCCGTAATGGTCCATCACCGCACAGCCCAGCTCCCGCGCGACCCAGCCCACCACCTCGGTGTTGAGGGGCTCACCGGCGGAGCTTGCGACCCGCAGGTTCAGGCGCTCGAAGGCGCCTTCACCGAGTCCGGAGGCCTTGAGCATGCGATAGGCCGTGGGCGCGGCCGCGAAATTGTCGATGCGGTGACGCTCCATGAACGCCAGCCCGCCTTCTGCACTGAACGGCGCCTGCATGAAGTAGGTGGTGGCACCCAGCAACAGCGGGCCGGTGATGGCGTAGTAGAGGCCGTAGGCCCAGCCGGGGTCGGCCATGTTCCAGAAGCGCTCGCCAGGGCGCAGGTCCACCGCCAGGCGTTGATAGAGCCAGAAGGCGGGCAGCGCATTCAGTGCCACCGCCACGCCCTTGGGCTTGCCGACCGTGCCGGAGGTGAACATCTGCAGGAAGGGCGCCTCCACCGGAAGCCACACCGGCGGCTCGGTCAGTGGCTCGCTCTGCATCAATGTCTGCCAGTCGAGATCGCCCGCCTCCAGCGCGTCTCCCTCACCGCGCACGCAGATGATCACGGGATGGCGGGCAAGCTCAGTGAACTTGCTGCGCTGGCTCGTCTCGGTGATCACGATCTGCGTCTCGGCGCGCGACAGGCGATAGTCGAGCGCATCGGTGCCGAAGGCGGTGAACAGCGGCTGATAGACGGCGCCCAGCCGCCAGGTCGCGGCCAGCGCGATCATCAGCTCCGGCGTGCGCGACAGCATGCAGGCGACCCGCTGCCCCGCCATCACGCCCTGTGCCTTCAAGGCAGCCGCCATCCGCGCGCTCTGCTCATCGAGCTGTGCGTAACTCAGCTCACGCACCCGGCCCTGTTCGTCTTCGTGGACCAGCGCGATACGTTCGCCCTGCCCGGCGCGCAGATGACGCCCGACACATGCCTCATAGGCATTGCCGAGCTCGCCTTCGCCGTCGGTGTCGAGCGGCGTGGTGAACAATTCATCGCGCAGTGTCTGGATATCGAAGGCGGCCAGATAATCGCTCAGCGTCTGGCTGGCGGCGGGTTGCATGGCGTGTGAATTCGCAGATGCAGCTGAGGCGGCGCGTGACGTGCGGTTTGTTGTTGTATCGCTTGGCGTCATGGCGTGACTGGCTCCTGAGTGGTGCTCCGGGGCGATGTGAGATGACTGGGCGCCAGCCATCTACAGTTAACGTAAACGTCAAGTTAGCGACAAGCCTGTCGGGCGGCAAGCATTGTG
>NZ_CFDJES010000003.1:24945-38543 GCF_983723665.1 Cobetia sp.
TCAGGGCAGACGACACAGGCTGTCGACCAGCGCCTCGGCCAGCTCATCGGGGGAGCGCTCTCCCTCGGGGCGATACCAGCGTACCGTCCAGTTGAGCGCGCCGAGCATGAACTGGCGCAGCAGCGCGGCGTCGCCCTTGAGCAGCCCTGCGGCCACGGCGGAGGCGATGGCGTCACGCCACAGATCCTCGTAGTCATCGCGCAGCTGGACGAGATGCTCGCGCGCCGGGCCTTCCAGCCGCCGCCACTCATAGAGCGCGACCACATGGGCATTGCGATCGGTGAGCAGCGTGTCCAGATGTGCACGCGCCAGGGCCAGCAGTCGCTCACGCGCCTGCTGCTGCGACGCCGCCGAGGCGGTCACTTCGCTTGACTGGCACGGCTCGCAGCGCGCCAGATGCTCACGGGCGATGGCCAGCGCACTGAACATGCCCTCCTCGATCACGGCGCACAGAATTTCCTGCTTGTCGGCGAAGTGATGGAAGAGACTGCCGGACTTGATGCCCATTTCCTGGGCCAGCATGCGGACGGTGGTGCGATCGAAACCCTCCTCGACGAACAGGCGGGCAGCGATACGGACCAGCTCCTTGCGACGGGGTGAGGCGGTGGCTACATTCATCGTATAACTAGCGCTTGCTTGGTTTATGGGATTGAATGGATCAAAGCATAGCCACGCAGTGATCACAACGCCGACTGCACGACTCGATCTTCCAATAACAAGACACAGGAGACCGTCATGACGACCGCTTCCCGCACTACGCCAAGCCCCGCCGCCAGCGCCGATGACATCGTGATTCTCGCCGGTGCCCGCACGCCGATGGGTGGCCTCAAGGGCTCACTCTCGACACTGAGCGCGCCACAGCTGGCCGCCGTGGCCATCAAGGCGGCCATCGAACGCGCAGGCCTTACGCCTGCCGATGTCGACGAGGGCATCTTCGGCTGCGTGCTGCCCGCCGGCGTCAAGCAGGGCCCGGCGCGGCAGGCCATGCGTCAGGCCGGCGTGCCGGACAGCATCGGCGCCACCACCATCAACAAGCTGTGCGGTTCCGGCATGAAGGCCACCATGCTGGCGCATGATCTGATTCGCGCGGGCACCAACCGCATCATGCTGGCCGGCGGGATGGAATCGATGTCCAACGCCCCGCATCTGCTCACCCAGGCGCGGGGCGGCTATCGTCTCGGCCATGGCGAGCTGAAGGACCACATGTTCTTCGATGGGCTGGAAGACGCCGAGACCGGCAAGCTGATGGGCGTGTTCGCCCAGGAAGTGGCCGATGCCCGCGGCTATGACCGCCAGCGCATGGACGACTTCGCCATCGAATCGCTCAGGCGCGCCATGACGGCCACCGAATCGGGGGATATCGCACCGGAAATCGCCGCCGTCACGGTCAAGAGCCGCAAGGGCGAGAGCGTGGTCGAGCAGGACGAGCAGCCCTTCCAGGCCAATCTCGACAAGATTCCCACCCTGCGCCCGGCCTTCGCCAAGGACGGCACCATCACCGCCGCCAATGCCAGCTCCATCTCCGACGGCGCCTCGGCGCTGGTGCTGACGCGCCGTGATGAAGCCGAACGACGCGGGCTGGCCGTCAAGGCGCGTATCCTCGGACACAGCACCCACTCCCAGCACCCCAGCGAATTCACGCTGGCGCCCATCGGCGCCATCGACTCGCTGATGAAGCGCCTGGAGTGGACCACAGAAGACGTCGACCTGTTCGAGATCAACGAGGCCTTCGCGGTGGTCACCCTGCTGGCGATGGATGCCCACGACATCCCGCATGACAAGGTCAATGTCTTCGGCGGCGCCTGCGCCCAGGGGCATCCGGTGGGCTCCACCGGCTCGCGCATCATCGTCACCCTGATCAACGCGCTGGAGCGCCGCGGCAAGAAGCGCGGCATCGCGGCGCTGTGCATCGGCGGCGGCGAAGCCACCGCGATCGCCGTCGAACTGGAAGGCTGATCCACCAGCAGACACTGAGCCAACCTGATGCTTGAAACGACACGAGGCCCGGATCATTGATCCGGGCCTCGTGTCGTCGTGCGGCCTGCGATGCTCTCAGGAAGTGAACAGGGGCTCAGCCTTCCGAGCCCTGACGCTGGCGCCGCTTAGCCATAGCGACCGGTGATGTAGTCCTCGGCCTTCTTGGTATTCGGGTTGGAGAACATGGTCTTGGTGTCGTTGTACTCCACCAGCTCACCCATGTGGAAGAAGGCGGTGTAATCGGCGACACGCGCCGCCTGTTGCATGTTGTGCGTCACGGTGACGATGGAGAACTGGGTCTTCAGCTTGTCCATCAGGTCTTCGATGGTCGCGGTGGAGATCGGGTCGAGCGCCGAGGTCGGCTCATCCATCAGGATGACGTCCGGCTTGACCGCGATGGCACGCGCGATGCACAGACGCTGCTGCTGACCACCGGACAGCGAGGTGCCCGGCTGGTCGAGAATGTCCTTCACTTCTTCCCACAGACCCGCATCACGCAGCGCGCTCTCGACCAGATCATCCTTGTCGGCGCGACGGCTGACCAGGTCGTGCATGGTCGGCGCGTAGGCGATGTTGTCGTAGATGGACTTGGGGAACGGGTTCGGCTTCTGGAACACCATGCCGACGCGACGACGCAATGCCACTTCATCCATGTTGCGCGCGTTGACGTCACGGCCATCCATCTCGACCAGACCTTCGATGCGCACGCTGCGGATCAGGTCATTCATGCGGTTCAGGCAGCGCAGGAAGGTCGACTTGCCACAACCGGACGGGCCGATCAGGGCGGTGACGTTCTTCTGGAAGACATCGATGTTGATGTTCTTCAACGCCTGCTTCTCGCCGTACCACAGGTTGAGGTCTTCCACGCGAATGGCCAGCTCGTGGTTGGCATCTTCGTTGATGACGACCGGGCTACCGGGACGAGTGGCGGCGGCAGGCTTGGCGGGAGTGGCGACGGTGCTGTTCATGTCTCGTATTCCTTGATGAGTCGTGGGCCAGGGCTAAGGGTGGAAGGCGACCGGCCAATCGGCGGGCCGCCTCGCAGCTGCCTACCAGCGACGCTCGAATTTCTTGCGCAGCATCACGGCTGCGGCATTGAGTAGGATCAGCACTGACAGCAGCACCAGGATGCCCGCCGCAGTACGTTCAACATAGGCCTGCTCCGGCTCGCCCGCCCAGGTGAATATCTGGGCCGGCAGCACGGTGGCAGCCTGGGTGATGGCGGTCGGCGCATCCGGAATGAAGGCCACCATGCCGACGATGATCAACGGCGCGGTCTCGCCCATCGCCTGTGCCAGGCCGATGATGGAACCGGTCAGGATCCCCGGCAGTGACAGCGGCAGTACGTGGTCACGCACCACCTGCCAGCGGGAGCAGCCGACGCCGAAGGCGGCCTGACGAATGGTGTCCGGTACGCTGCGCAGCGCCGAGCGCGTGGTGATGATGATCACCGGCAAGGTCATCAGACCCAGCGTCAGACCACCGACCAGCGGGGAGGAACGCGGCATGCCGAAGAAGTTGATGAAGATCGCCAGACCCAGCAGACCGAACAGGATCGACGGCACCGCCGCCAGGTTGTTGATGTTGATCTCGATGGCCTGGGTAAAGCGGTTGTCCGGAGCGAACTCCTCCAGATAGACCGCCGTCAGCACGCCGACTGGGAAGGCGAAGGCCAGCGTGACCAGCAGCGTCAGGATCGTGCCCATCGCGGCCGACCAGATACCGGCGTATTCCGGCAACTTCGAGTCACCGGTGGTGAAGAAGTTGATGTTGAACTTGAGCTCGGCCGTGCCGTTCTCGATCATACGATCCAGCACGGCGGTCTGCTTGGGCTTCAGGTGTGACTTGTGGCCCTTGAGGTACTGATCGACCTGGTCATCGGCGATCACCCAGCGGTCGATCGTCTGTCCCATCAGGCTGGCGTCAGCGGCCATGTCGCGCGGCAGCTGGCGCAGCCAGCCGCGGCTGACCAGATCACGCACGTCTTCTTCCACCGCTGCCAGCGGGATTTCCTGCGACTGCTCGCTGTAGGTGACCGGCACGTGCAGTTCTGCCTGCTGGAAGGCCGGATAGCCGCGCATGACCATGTCGCCGATGAAGACCACCAGGAAGGTGGCGGCCAGGGCGAGTGCGCCCATGGACATGAATTTCAGGCGCTTGGTGCGGCGATGACGGCCCTTCAGCTGGGCCGAGATATCGTCGAATGAATGGCTCATGTCTAGTCTCGGCCTCAGAGGTTGTTGGCGCTGTACTTCTCACGGAAGCGGCGGATCAGGACCACCGAGACCATGTTCAGCAGCAGAGTGACAACGAACAGCACCAGACCCAGCGCGAAGGCCGACAGTGTCTCGGCGCTCGCGAATTCCTGGTCGCCAGTCAACGCGGCAACGATGCGCACCGTGACGGTGGTCATGTCTTCCAGCGGGTTGGCGGTCAGGTTCGGACGCATGCCCGCCGCCATCACCACGATCATCGTCTCGCCGAGGGCGCGTGACATGGCCAGCAGAGACGCGGAGATGATGCCCGGCAGCGCGGCCGGCAGGATGACGTTGCGGATGGTCTCGCCGTGGGTCATGCCCAGCGCCAGAGAGCCCTGACGCATGGTGTCCGGCACGGAAGTGATGACGTCATCGGACAGTGAGGAGATGAACGGAATGATCATGATGCCCATGACCAGCCCCGGCGCCAGCGCGTTGTTGTAGGACGCCTCGATGCCCAGCGGCGAGAAGATGTCGACGATCAGCGGCGCGACGGTGATGGCGGCGAAGAAGCCGTAGACCACGGTCGGGATACCGGCGAGCACTTCCAGCACCGGCTTGGCGACGGTACGCACGCTCTCGGGGGCGAACTCCGCCATGTATACCGCGGCGAGCAGACCGATGGGAATGGCCACCAGCATCGCGATCAGGGTGATCATGAAGGTACCGGCGAACAGCGGTACGGCACCGAAGTTGGCGGTGCTCTCGACACCTTCACCACGGCCGGCGGCCATCTGGAAGCTGTTGCCCGGATCCCAGGTGGTGCCGGTGATGAAGGTCCAGAAGCTTTCCATCTGGAAGAAGCGGATGGCCTCGAAGATGATGGAGACCAGAATGCCGAACGTCGTGACGATGGAAATCATCGCCGCGCCGATCAACACATAACGAATGAGGGTCTCGATGGCATTGCGCGCATGGAAATCAGGCTTCACCAGGGCGAGGCCGATGACCAGGCCGACGGCTGCGACGACCAGACTGGCGATCAGCAGCTGCATGCCTTCGATATCGATATCTGCGGTGGCAATCGCAACGACGGCTGCCAGACCGATCAGCAGAGCAGGCCCTGCGCTGGAGATTGCCGTGAACCAGCCGTACTGATCCGGCTGGGCGTACATTTCAGCACCGCTGGCACGCACACGCTGTGCCTTGCTGCGGCCGCTGAAGAAGGCCACCAGGCCAGCCAGCGCCACGATGCCTATGAAGAAGAGAAAGATCTGCTGAGTCTGCATCTTTCGGGTCCCGGAGTCGCGTTGTTCACAGGGGGAAGGCTTCATGCCTTGCGAAACCCTGCGACCAGTCAAGCAAACGGGCCGGCTGCCAAGGGCAACCGGCCGCGTCAGAGGGTCAGCTGCGTTGCTTACTTCTGGAGATCGGCCAGAGTCAGCTTGGTGCGCTCAGCGACCTGCTCGCGAAGCGTGGCGCGCTCTTCCTTCGGCAGCGGGATCAGACCGATGCCCTTCAGGTAGCCCAGCTCACCGATCATCTTCTCGCTCATGAACAGGTCGTTGTAGGCCTGCTGAGCCGGCACGTCATCCTTGTGCTGGTTCTTCACGTAGTAGAACAGGGAGCGGGAGACCGGGTACTCGCCAGAGGAGATGGCATCGGCTTCCGGCTGCACGCCATCGATGGAAGCACCGACGACCTTGTCAGCATTCTCTTCGAGGAAGGAGTAGCCGAAGATACCGAAGGCTTCGGTGTTCTCGACCAGCTTCTGGATGATCAGGTTGTCATTCTCGCCGGCAGCGATGTAGTGACCGTCCTGACGGATGTTGGTGTAACCCTCACCGCCGTAGCCTTCCATTTCTTCGGTGGAGACTTCCATCACCAGCTCTTCGAAGGCGTCACGGGTACCGGAAGTGGAAGGCGGCCCATAGACGGTGATCTTGCGGTCCGGCAGGGAGGAGTCGATCTCGGACCACTTGGTGTAGGGGTTGTCGACCAGCTTGCCGTCGACCGGCACCTGAGCGGCGACCGCCAGGGTGATCTGCTCACGGGTCAGGTCGATGCTGCCATCGCGGACAGACTGGGCGAAGGCGATACCGTCGAAGCCGATCATGGCTTCGGTGATATCGGTCACGCCGTTCTCTTCACAGCGCTCGAATTCAGACGTCTTCATGCGACGAGAGGCGTTGGTGATGTCCGGAGTGCTGTCACCGACACCTTCACAGAACAGCTTCATGCCGCCGCCGGAACCGGTGGATTCGATGACCGGAGTCGGGAAATCGCTGGTGGCACCCAGCTCTTCAGCGACGTAGCTGGAGAACGGATAGACCGTGGAAGAACCCACGATGCGCAGCTGTTCACGGGCTTCTGCAGCACCAACTGATGCAGCGATGACAGCCACTGCGAGACCGGACTTGAGGAACGCCTTCATGCCTGAAACTCCTTGCGATAGGAATGAGCCAGTGAGGTGGCTTCTTGTCTACAGGGAGTACCTTGCCAAGCATTCATGACAACTGTGTGACAGTCGCCGGCTCAAGCCTTTCTCAGTCGGGCGGCGTCTCATGGCGCGCCAGGGCGCGGCGCCCTGCCAGCACCCGCAGCAGAATATTGCTGACCAGCGCCGTGCCCAGCATGCCGAGAATCATCGGCCACAGGCTGTCCATCGCCAGACCTGCGATCAGCATGCCGATCACGGCGCCACTGGCAAACTGCATGCTGCCGATCAGCGCATTGGCCGTGGCGCTGATGCGCGGGAAATACTCCAGCGCCGAGGAGATCGCGTTGGGCGCCACCATGCCGTTGGCCCCGACGAACACCATCAGCAGCGGCGCGATGACGTAGAGCAGGTCCAGCCCCAGTGCCAGCGCCGATACCAGCAGGATGGCGGCAGACAGCTGGATACCGATGCCGATGCGCAGCAGGCGCGGCGGCGACAGGCGTGACAGCAGGCGCACGTTGAGACGGTTGGCGGTGAACATGAACAGGATGTTGGCGCCGAACAGCACCGGGTACCAGGCCGCCGTCACTCCGAAATGCTGCATATAGACGTAGGGCGACGCGGTGATGAAGGCGAACATGCCACCGAAGCCCATCGCCTGCGTCAGCGCATAGCCCATCGCCGGCCCGTGGCGCAGCACGCTGGCATAGTCACGCGCGACCTGCAGGAGGCTGGCCGGCGGCTCGTCCGCCTCACGCTTGCGCCGGGTCTCGGGCAAGCGCAGCGGCAGCACCACCAGCAGGAAGGCGGCATAGGCGGCCAGAAAGGCGAAGATCAGCCACCAGCCCGCCATGCCCAGCAGCAGACTGCCGATGGCAGGCGCGATCAAGGGCGCCAGCATCATGATCACCGCGACGGTGGACAGCACCTTGGCCGCCTCGCGGCCACTGAAGCAATCGCGCACGATCGCCGAGGAATTGACCACCGAGGCGCCGCCGCCCAGCGCCTGCAGGAAGCGCAGCGCATAGAGTCCCTCAAGGCTCTCGACCTGGGTGATGGCCAGACTCGCCAGCAGGAAGACGAAGATGCCTGACAGCAGGACCGGCTTGCGCCCGATACGGTCTGACAGCGGGCCGAAGATCAGCTGCCCCAGCGAGAAGCCGAGCAGGAAGACCGACAGCGAAAGCTCGGTATGGTGCACCGTGGTCGCCAGGTCTTCCGCCATGGCCGGCAATGCCGGCAGATAGGCATCGATGGCCAATGGAGCCAGGGCCGTATTGGCCGCGACCAGCAAGGCCAGCTGACGGGTTTGACGCTTGTCCACATCCCCTCCTGCAATCGTTTGTCGATGGTATGTCCACGTGCCGAAAACGCCACGCCCTTGCCGTCAGATGACGACAGTGGGCGCGCCGCCGCACAATTGATACAGTTGACCTACACAGGTGACGAATGTCACATCACGCTGATGAAATCCCCGCGGATCATCCACTTGGGGCGATCGGCCCGAGATGTCTTCACAGCCGGCAGGCGTGGGTGCACACTCGGTGGCAGCGCTCGCTCCGGCGGCCCCTGCCCTTCACCTCTTGCCTTATTCATGAGGGCCACTCACCCCTTCGGGTGGCTCACGCTCAGTACAGGAAACTCTTGCATGGCACAGGACAAGCTCTCCCAACTCAAGGAAATGACCACCGTCGTCGCCGACACCGGTGACCTCGAGGCCATTCGTCGCTTCGCGCCCACTGATGCTACCACCAACCCGTCACTGATCCTGCAGGCCGCTCAGGACCCGTCACGTCGCGAGCGCCTGACCGAAGTCGCGCGCAAGGCCACCGACATCGATGATGCCGTCGATGCCGTGGCCGTGGATATCGGTACCGAGATCGCCGGCCTGGTGCCGGGCTATGTCTCCACCGAGGTCAGCGCCCGTCTGTCCTTCGATGCCGACGAGACCATCCGTCGCGCGCACCGCATCATCGAGCGCTACGCCGCCAATGGCGTCGGTCAGGAACGCATCCTGATCAAGACCGCCTCCACCTGGGAAGGCATTCGCGCCGCCGAGAAGCTCGAGCGCGAAGGCATCCGCACCAACCTGACGCTGCTGTTCAGCTTCGCCCAGGCCCAGGCCTGTGCCGATGCCGGCGTGACGCTGATCTCGCCCTTCGTCGGTCGTATCCTCGACTGGCACAAGGCCAATCAGCCGGACGCCGACTTCAGCGGCGACAACGACCCGGGCGTGAAGTCGGTCAAGGCCATCTACGAGCACTACAAGGGCCACGGCTACAAGACCATCGTGATGGGCGCCAGCTTCCGCAACACCGGCGAGATCGAAGCGCTGGCCGGCTGTGACCGCCTGACCATCTCGCCGGCACTGCTGGGTGAGCTGGCCGAGAGCACCGGCCCGCTGGAACGTCGCCTGCTGGCCGCCGATGCCGAGCAGAACGTGCCGGAAGTGCTGACCGAGTCCAACTTCCGCTGGGACATGAACGAAGACGCCATGGCCACCGAGAAGATGGGCGAAGGTATCCGCAAGTTCATGGCCGATCAGCGCAAGCTCGAGACTCTGCTGGCCGAACTGCGCAGCCACTGAGTCAACGGAGCATAGCGCCGATGATGAGCTCTTGTTAAGCAAGAGCTCATTGAATGGCCAAGGCAACAAAAAGCGCCTGCCGTGTTTCACGGCAGGCGCTTTTTTTGTGCTTTCAGAAACGTGCTGTCTGAATCGCGCTGTCAGGTTCGTGCTTTCAGCAGCGTGCTGTCAGGCTAAAAGCCCCAGCGCGCGCCTTCAGTGCGGCTGGCGATGCTCCTCGCTTTCCAGCAGCTCGATCAGCGGCTGGAATTCCAGGCGGTTGTGGCCGTTCAGGCACATCAACAGCCGGTGAGCCTCGAGAATGCGTCCGCGCAGCTCCTGTTCCTGCTGGGGCGAGGCATCGGCGTCATCCTGAGACTCGTTCAGCGCTGGCGCGTTGCAGCAGGAAGCCCCGTCCAGATCGGCCTGGTCCGCCTCCGGCAGGCTGCCGGCGTCCACGACACTGGCCACCTCGTCGAACCCCATCACCTTGAGCATGGTCAGCACGTCGGGATGGGCAGCCACCACCTGCGCCGGCATCACCAGCCGGTCGCGGACCGCCAGCGCCAGCTTGGCCAGAAAGCCCAGTGCGGTGGAATCGACATTGGTCGCTTCGCGCAGATCGATGATCACGCTTTCCAGTCCCTCAACCGCAGCCACGCGCTGTACCTGCTGATCCAGCGTGGCACACAGCGTCAGGCGTACATCACCGGATAGCTTGAGCACGAACAGGCCGTCTTCGAACACGGCCTGGATACGTCCTTCATCCATCATGGAATCCTGTCAGCGTCATCAAGGTAAGGTCATCCGGCAGCTCGCCATCCAGCGCCAGTCCACGACGCAATCCTTGCACATCCTCACTGCTCAGAATCCGTTGATGCAGTGCTCGAGTCCTGTCCTCCAGCGCCTCGCCCGGCAGGCATTCCAGTACACCATCACTGGCCAGCCACAGACGGAAGCGCTCAGGAAGCGCCACACGATACGCTGGATAGCGGGTGTCTGGGAAGAGCCCCACCGGCCGACCGCTGCCTTCCAGCTCACGCAGTTCGCCGTCGGGCGTGACCAGTACCGGCATCGGCAGCTGGGCGCCCAGGGTGTAATGCAGCGTGCGCGTGTCACGGTCCATCACACCACACATCACCGTGGCATGCTTGCCGATACCACTGTCGATCAGTTCACGGTTGAGCAGTGCCAGCCACTCGGGGCCGAAGGTTTCCGGCGTATGTTCCTCCCAGTGGCGGATCGCGCGTGCGAACAACAGCTTGAGCAGCACGGTCACGAAGGCCGACGAGGCACCATGACCGGAGACATCCGCAAAGTAGAACAGGCTGAAGCGTTCGTCGATCGCCTGATACTCGAGGAAGTCACCCGACAGATACAGCGACGGCGACAGGCAGTACTCATAACTGACGCCATTGATGTGCTGTCCGCTCTGGGGCAGCAGACGCTGCTGGATCTGGCCACCGGCCTGCTGGTCCTGACGCAGCAGCGCCAGATGCGTCTCCAGGTGCTCGTTGAGCTCCTCGAGGCGCGCGCGTGCCTTGGCGTGCTCATGGGCCAGCTGGTGATGCTCCGCCGCCCGCTTGAGCAGACTGCGCAGTACCGAGCCATGCTCGCGCGGCGAGATGAGGTAATCGACCAGCCCGGCCTCCACCGCCGGCAGCAGGCATTCATCGCCACGGCTCTCGGCCACCACCACCGTCGGCAGGCGCTCGGCCAGACGCGCCCACTCATGACTGGAAACGGCCTCGACATGCGCGACCACCACCGCCACTCCGCTGGGCAGTGTCGCGATGCCATCACAGGCCGCCACCGCACAGCGTTCATCCGTCAACAGGTTCGCCAGCGCATCACGCCGCGAGCCGGGAAGATCAATCAGACCGATCAACAGACGCTTGCCTTGCTCATCCGCCATGCCAACCCCTCATTCCCGTCCTTACTGCCATCCACTCGCAGTCTTGATGCTGCTTGCCCTCGCGACCGGCACCACTGCCCCTTCACGGTACCGGTCGCCTGCTGCGGGTGACGCGTTACTGGCTGTCGTCTTCCGGTGCGAAGGCACCGTCGAGATCGGCATCATCGAAGCTGTCGCTGGCGAAGGGATCATCACCCAGCTTGCCATCGTTGATCTCGAAGTTGCGGCGCTGCAGGTAGGCATCACGAATGAAGCTGTAACGATCGCCCTGGATCAGCTTCTCCTGCTCGAGCAGACCGGCACGGGTATCGACCAGATCCAGCGCCTTCAGGCCGTAACGCACCTTGTCGTCTTCGACGTAGTTGACGGGATCAGCGAAGTAATCCACCGGCATGCCCGCGGTATCACGCACGGTACTCGGACCGAACAGCGGCAGCACGAGATACGGCCCCTGCCCTGCGCCCCAGACGGCGAGGGTCTGACCGAAGTCTTCCTCGTCCACTGTCCAGCCAAGCTCGCTGGCCGGATCGAACAGGCCGCCGATGCCGACGGTGGAGTTGAGCAGCAGACGGCCGGTGGAGACACCGGCATTGGCCCACTTCCACTGCAGCACCGAGTTGAACATGGTGCTGACCTCTCCCAGATTGGAGAAGAAGTTGCCCACGCCATCCTGTACCAGCTCCGGCGTCACATAGTCATAGCCCTGCGCGACCGGCTTGAGGGCATAGCGATCCAGGGTGTCATTGAAGGTATAGACGTTACGGTTGAAGCCCTCCCAGGGGTCCTGAGGGTTCGGCTCGCTGTCTCCTGTGCTGGCGCAACCCGCCAGCAGGGACATGGCCAGCAGTGCCGGCAGGGAAGTCTTGATCGTGTGCATCTCGTCACCTGTAAGTCTATTGGATTCCTGCAGCGGTCCTTGCCACATCCCTGGCTGTCAGGTCCGGTCTTCTTTATACGTTCCGCGCTCGCCAAGAGCCAGCACAGGCCACGTGGATTCGCGCAATGTCCTGCTTCAACCGCAGCGTTTCAGCAGCACGCTGCCGGCACTGTAGCCTGCCCCGAAAGAACACAATACCCCCAGGCTCCCCGGCGCCAGGTCAGCGTGATGGAGATGGAAGGCGATCACCGAGCCCGCGGAGCTGGTATTGGCGTAGCGATCGAGAATGATCGGCGCTTCCTCGCTCGACGGGTCACGCCCCAGCACGCGCCGCGCGATCATGTCGTTCATGTGGCGGTTGGCCTGGTGCAGCCACATGCGATCAAGATCACCGCCGTCTGCCTCGATCTCGCCCAGATGGGTGGTGATCAGCTCGGCCACCATCGGGCAGACCTCGCGGAAGACGCGCCGCCCTTCCTGGATGAACAGCTTGTCATCGGCCTGTTCACGGAGGCTCGCGCTGTCGAGTGTCATCGCGGATGCCACGTCGTCCTCAAGCACCGCCGTGCGATTGAGGAAGCCGAAATTGTTGCGTATCGCATTGGAGAAGCGCGTCACCAGGCGCGTGCCGAGCACCTCGAAGCCATCGGTGCGCGTGGCGACATCCGCCGCCTCCAGCACCACGGCCGTGCAAGCATCCCCGAAGATGAAGTGGCTGTCACGGTCGCGGAAGTTGAGATGCGCACTGCAGATCTCCGGATTGACCATCAGCACACGCCTGGCACTGCCGCTGCGAATCGCGTTGGCAGCGGTCTCGATGCCGAAGGTGGCGGAGCTGCACGCCACGTTCATGTCGAAGGCATAGCCACCGGCCTCGAGCGCGGCCTGCAGTTCCACCGCCACCGCCGGATAGGGGCGCTCGAGGTTGGAACAGGCCACGATGACCAGATCCAGGTCCGCGGCGTTGACGCCCGCCGCCGCCAGCGCTTCACGCGCGGCCGCAACGCCCATCTCGCACTGCACCGAGGGCTGGTCATTGGCGCGCGCCGGCAGGCGTGGGCGCATGCGCTCCGGGTCGAGAATGCCCTCGGCATCCAGCACGTAGCGGCTGTGGATACCCGAGGCCTTGACGATGAATTCGGCGCTGGACTCGGTGCGCGCCTCACGCTCACCACGTGCGATGGCGTCGGCATTGGCGGCATTGTCCGCCGCCACCCAGGCATTGAAGGACGCCACCAATGCCTCGTTGCTGATGGCATTGGGCGGCGTGTAGAGCCCGCTGCCGGTGATCAGTACGCGATGATTGCCGCTGGCGCTCATGGACTGACCGGCGTTGGCATGTTGCGTATCGGCAGCGTGATCATTGTCATTGTTTGGCATGCATCCACTCCTGACAGTGCTATCCCGCGGGATATCACCAGAATTGAGCGGGGCACGACCCGGCGCCGCGTCGTCATGCCCCATGTTCAGTGTACGCTGTCTCGGCGATTCCAGACGCCCGAGTCAGCATTTGTCGGGCGATCACAGTGAATGCTTAAACAGCAATTCCTGTCTGCAGCTTGGGCCATCCCGCCGCGGCACGCCTCCACGTACCGGTCACGCAAGCCCCTGATGCCACGCACAGC
>NZ_CFDJES010000003.1:38643-46301 GCF_983723665.1 Cobetia sp.
ACATCAGCGGCGCGCCATCAGCTCCTGCCAGCGCTTCTCGAGGCGCTTGGCGGAGACGGTCTCCAGGGTGCCGAGCTGCTGGGCAAACAGCGAGACGCGCAGTTCCTGCAGCCACCAGCCGAACTCTTCCAGCTCCGCATCCGGCAGCCCCTGCTCGCGCGCCTTGCTCAGGCGGGCATCAAGGCGGGATTCAAAGCCCTTGACCTCCTCCATGTCACGCTGGTCGCGCATGCGCTCACGCGGCGCCTTGTCGAGACGGATCAGCATCGCCTCCACATAGCGCGGCAGCTGATGCAGCCATTCACCGGAGGCCTGGATGAAGCCCGGCGTGATCAGGCGCGCCTGCTGGGCCTTGAGATCAGCCACCACCAGCGCCATCGAGAAGTCGATCTTGCCCTTGAGGCGCTTGGAAAGCTCCAGATGCTGCTTGAGCGCGGCTTCCAGCGGCTTGAGCAGCGCCTCGGCGTGCGGCACCAGCTCGGCCCGCCTGTCATCGAGACGCGCCTGCAGCTCGCTGCGCGAACGCGGCAGCGGCTCGACGGCCATCACCTGCTCGAAGACGCTGTAGATGAAGTCATCCGCCAGCTGGCGACGCGTGCCGACCTTGGCGAACAGCAGCGCACAGCGCTCCAGCGCCTTGAGGTCACGGTCCAGATAGCGCACCTGGTCCGGCAGGCGTGCCATCGCCAGGCGCGTGATGCCATCACGGTGCGCAGCAGCGGCCTTGGCCGGGTGATCGAACAGCTCCACGCTCAGATTCTGCTCGACCTGAGCCGTCGCGCTGGCAGGCGCATGGCTGGACGGCGCGCTGTTCTTGCCAGTCTTGCGCGCCAGCTTGCGCTGCTTGGCACTCATGCCGCTGTCGGCAGGCGCTGCCGGCTTCATCACCAGCGCCGGGTAGGCCTCGACGCGAATGCCCGCCTGGGTGGTGCTGTGCGAGGTGGCGATCGGCGCCTCCGGCAGATCTTCCAGCACTTCGCTGTCGGCTTCACGACTGCGGTTGGCCATCGCCCGCGCGGCGGCCGCGGCCGAGTCCTTGAAGCGTGCTTCCAAAGCCTCGAGATCACGCCCTTCGCCCAGCACCTTGCCGTCCTGATCGACGATACGCAGGTTCATCTTCAGGTGCGGTTCCAGCGTTTCGGGCGCCCAGGCATCCTGCGGCAGACGCAGGCCAGTCTTGACGCGCATGAACTCGGCCAGCGCATCGGTCAGCGGCACGTCGTCCGGGGTCAGCGCCTCAAGTGCGGCATCGACCCAGTTGGGAATCGGCACCACCTGTTTGCGGTACTGCTTGGGCAGCGACTTCATCAGCGCGATGGCCTTGTCACGCAACAGCCCCGGCACCAGCCATTCGATGCGATAGCGCGGCAGCTGCGAGAGCATCGCCGCCGGCACGATCATCGTCACGCCGTCATCCACCGCACCGGGCGCGAAGTGATAGCTCAGCGGGTAGGCGACGCTGTTGTGATGCAGCTGTTCGGGGTAGCGCGCGACGGTGACTTCCTCGGCGTCGCGCGCCATCAGGTCGTCGAGATTCAGATGCAGGACATCGGGGTTGTCGCGCTCGGCCTCCTTGCGCCACTTGTCGAAGCTGCGCCCGTTGTAGATGCCTTCCGGAATGCGCTCGGCATAGAAGGCGAACAGCGTCTCTTCGTCGACGAGGATGTCACGCTTGCGCGCACGGTCCTCAAGCTCACCGACCTCATCCATCAGGCCGCGATTGTGGGCGAAGAACGGCGCACGGGTCTGGAATTCGCCCTCGACCAGCGCACGGCGAATGAACAGCTCGCGGGATTCTTGTGGCGCCAGCGGGCCGTAATGCACCTTGCGCGCGGTGACGATGGGCAGCCCGAACAGGGTCACCTGCTCACTGGCGACCACCTGGGCACGCTTCATCTCCCAGTGCGGCTCGCTGTAGCTGCGCTTGACCAGATGCTCGGCCAGCGGCTCGACCCACTCGGGCTTGATTGCCGCGACCTGACGCGCGTAGAGCTTGGTGGTCTCGACCATCTCGGCCGCCATCACCCACTTGGGCGACTTCTTGGCCACACCGGAGCCCGGGTGGACGAAGAAGCGTCGGTTGCGCGCGCCGAGATACTCGCGGTTTTCCTGCTTGAGGCCGAGATTGGAGAGCAGCCCGGTCAGCAGCGCGCGATGCAGTGATTCGTGATCGATGGCCACCGACGGGCGGCGGCCCTGTCCCGGTGAGGCCAGTACCCGCGCGGTGACCTCGGCCTGCGCCTCGGTGTCGCGCTCATGCTGGGCGCTGGTCATCTCCAGCCCCAGGTCCCGCGTCAGCTGCTTGAGCTGACGGAAGGTGTCATGCCACTCGCGCAGGCGCAGATAGTTGAGGAAACGCGCCTTGCACCAGCGGCGCAGCGGGTTGGCACCCAGCGCATCCCGCGCCAGTTCGAAGCCTTCCCACAGATTCAGCCAGCTGACGAAGTCGGAGTTGTCGTCATCCCACTCGTGGTGGATCTGATCGGCCTGCTGACGCTTGTCGGCAGGACGCTCGCGCGGGTCCTGGATCGACAGCGCACTGACGATGATCAGCACTTCACGCAGGCAGCCGCGCGAGGCGCCCTCAAGCACCATGCGCGCCAGACGCGGGTCGATGGGCAGACGCGCCAGGGTGCGGCCATCACGGCTCAGACGGTTGTGTTCATCCACCGCGCCCAGCTCGCGCAGCAGGCGGAAGCCATCGGTGACGAAGCGCGAATCCGGCGCATCGACGAAGGGAAACTTCTCGATATCGCCCAGCTTGAGCGACAGCATCGACAGGATCACCGAGGCCAGGTTGGTGCGCTGGATTTCCGGCTCGGTGTATTCCGGGCGCGCGAGGAAGTCCTCCTCGCTGTAGAGGCGGATGCACAGGCCTTCGGCGATACGCCCGCAGCGGCCCTTGCGCTGGTTGGCGCTGGCCTGGCTGATCGGCTCCACCGGCAGACGCTGGATCTTGGAGCGATAGCTGTAGCGGCTGATGCGCACCAGGCCCGGGTCGATCACGTAGCGGATACCCGGCACGGTCAGCGAGGTCTCGGCGACATTGGTGGCCAGCACGATGCGGCGGCCACGATGCGGCTGGAAGACGCGGTTCTGCTCTTCGTTCGAGAGGCGCGCGTACAGCGGCAGTACCTCGGTATCACGCAGCTGGGCGCGACGCAGAGTGTCCGCGGTGGCGCGGATCTCACGCTCGCCGGGCAGGAAGATCAGCACGTCACGCGGGCCCTGCATCCAGCCCTTCTCGCGCTCGATCACCGACAGCTCTTCCACCGCGCGCAGGATACCCTCCTGCAGGCTGAGGTCTTCCTCATCCTCGGCATCGCGCACCAGCGGCAGGTACTGGGTCTCGACCGGGAAGTTGCGCCCGCTGACCGAGACGATGGGCGCAGGCGTGCCATCCTGGGCCGCGAAGTGCTGACTGAAGCGCTCCACGTCGATGGTCGCCGAGGTGATGATGATCTTGAGGTCCGGACGGCGCGCGGTGAGACGCTTGAGATAACCGAGCAGGAAGTCGATGTTCAGACTGCGCTCGTGGGCCTCATCGATGATGATCGCCTCGTAGCGGCTCAGGTCCGGATCATGCTGGGTTTCCGCCAGCAGGATACCGTCGGTCATCAGCTTCATCAGCGTCGACGGGCCGGTGGTGTCGTTGAAGCGCACCTGATACCCGACCGTCTCGCCGAGCGTCGTCTCGAGCTCCTCGGCCAGACGCGCCGCCACCGAGCGCGCCGCCAGACGGCGTGGCTGGGTGTGACCGATCAGGCCATTGCGCCCCAGCCCCATCTCCAGACACAGCTTGGGCAGCTGGGTGGTCTTGCCCGAGCCGGTCTCGCCGGCGACCACCACGATCTGATGCTCGGCAAGCGCGGCGAGGATGTCTTCGCGACGCTCCACCACCGGCAGTTCCGGCGGATAGTTGAGCGCGGCGGGTGTCTGCCAGCGTGCCAGTGCCGTCTCGCGTGCGGCGCGCTGGGCGATGCTCGCCTCCAGGCGGCTCTCGATATCGTTGATGGCACGATCGACCGGCTTGCCTTCCTTGAGACGCCGCCGCAGGCCAGCCAGGCGCTTGCCCAGCTCGCGCTGATCACGGCTCAGGGCGCGTTCAAGGCGAGCCGCGAGGGCTTCAAGACGCGCATGTTCGGACGGTGCGGTAGCGGTGTCGCTCAAGGACTGCCTCTTCTCAACCAGCGACCACACGCCACGCGCGCAGCCGGAAACTCTCGGGAATTCAGCCTCACGCTCGCCTGCACGAGGCAGCAAGCCATGACGCCTGAATGACAAAACGGCCCGTCAACAAGTGACGGGCCGTCCATTGTAGCCCTGCGCGTAGCCGCGCCCAACCTTGGCGGCGCTTGTTCCCTGCCACGCCGCCGGCTCAGCGCTTCTCTCAGCGCTTCTCTCAGTGCTCGCGTAGCGGCGTATTGCCACCGCTCTCTTCGCTGTCGCGCAGCTCACGACGCAGCACCTTGCCGACGTTGGTCTTGGGCAGTTCATCGCGGAATTCGACGAAACGCGGCACCTTGTAGCCGGTCAGCTGCTCCTTGCACCAGCTGCGCAGGCTGTCGCGATCCAGGTCCGGGTTGCTTGAGACCACGAACAGCTTGATCGCCTCGCCGCTCTGCTCGTCCGGCACGCCCACTGCCGCCGCCTCGACGATATCCGGATGGCCGCTGACCACGTCCTCGATCTCGTTGGGGAATACATTGAAGCCGGAGACGATGATCATGTCCTTCTTGCGATCGACGATGCGCACGAAATCATCTTGCTGGATGACCGCGATATCGCCGGTGCGGATGAAGCCCTCGTCATCCATCGCCTCACGCGTGGCGTCGTCACGCTGCCAGTAACCCTTCATCACCTGGGGGCCGCGCACGCACAGCTCGCCCGGCGCATCGCGCCCCAGCGTCACGCCATCGGCGTCCACCACCTTGAGCTCGGTGCCCGGCACCGGCTTGCCGATGGTGCCCAGCTGCAGCTCGCGCGGCGGATTGAAGCTGACGATGGGCGAGGTCTCGGTCATGCCGTAGCCCTCGGCGATCGGGCAGCCGGTGACGGCTTCCCAGCGTTCGGCCGCGCTGCGCGTCAGCGCCATGCCGCCGGAGATGGTCAGCTTGAGACTCGAGAAGTCCAGCGCCTTGAAGTCATCACGCTGACACAGTGCCGAGAACAGCGTGTTGAGGCCGACGAAGGCGGTGAACGGTGTCCTGGCCAGTGTCTTGATGAAGCCATCGATATCGCGCGGATTGGTGATCAGCACGCTGTGGTTGCCGCTCTCCATGCTGTAGAGGCAATTCACCGTGAAGGTATAGATGTGATAGACCGGCAGCGGCGCGATCAGCACCTCCTGGCCTTCATTGAGCACATCACTGATCACGCCGCGCGCCTGCAGCATGTTGGCGACCAGATTGCGGTGGGTCAGCATGGTGCCCTTGGCAACCCCGGTGGTGCCGCCGGTGTACTGCAGCGCGGCGATGTCCTCGGGCTGGCGCGTGACACGCGTGTGCGAGAGCCCCGCCCCGCGCTTGAGCACGTCACGCAGGCCGTGTGCCTCGGGCAGGTGGTACTTCGGCACCATCTTCTTGACGTAGCGCACCGCCAGGTTGATCAGCGGACGCTTGGGGAAGTCATGCAGGTCACCGATCTCGGTGATGATGACCTCCTCGATGGACGTGCGCTTGAGCACCTTCTCGAGCTTGTCCGCCATGTTGGCCAGAATCACGATGGCGCGAGCGCCGGAGTCATGGAACTGGTGCTGCATCTCGCGCTCGGTGTAGAGCGGGTTGGTATTGACCACCACCAGACCGGCGCGCAACGCACCGAACACGGCCACCGGGAACTGCAGCAGATTCGGCAGCTGGATGGCGATGCGATCACCGGGCTCAAGGCCGGTCTCGTGTTCCAGCCAAGCGGCGAAATTGCGCGACAGGCGGTCCACATCGGCGTAGCTGAGCGTCTTGTCCATGCAGCTGAAAGCCGGACGCTCGGCATAGTTGGCGCAGCTGGCCTCGAAGACCTCGAGAATCGAGGGGTAATCCTCGAGACCGGACAACGGCTCACCGCTGAGGATCAGGTTGGCGTCCCCGGTCACGGGGCCAGCGTGATCAGACGCCTTGTCGGCTTCCGGGTCTGCCGAGGCGTTGGCAGGATTGGCATCATGCATGGCTTGGGCTCCATGACTGCATTCGTCTGCTGGATCGTGGCCGGGCGCGGAGTCTTTCACTGGCAGCCACAGGCGAGAATTCAGCACTTGTTGTTATCAGGGCGTCACGCCCACATGTGAACAATGACATGAATGACGGCGTGATGGGGAAAAGGACGGCGCGACAACGCGCGCGCAGGTGCCGGCAACGCACCGACGACACCCCGGCAAGAACCTCCAGGGCCGCCGCGCTTCACCTTAACCAGTCACGCCAATGATGTAAAACGACCGATTGAAACCATCGTTCACATCCGAAAAAGTCTCGTTAAATCAGATCACTACTCTTGTACGACCTTGGTCAGAGACTAGCCGCGACTGCCAACCTTGCCATGTCGTTATGCGCTTCAGGCCTTTGAGTCGCGCTCGGCTAGCCCTTAACCTTATGCTCATACAGTCGCGACAGCCGCTGCTGAGCGTCATCACTTCACTCAAGCAGCGGGCATGCTCGCTGTCTAGCCGCCAGATACCCAGAGGACCTCGCATGGCCAAGATCTATCAGGACAACTCGCAAGCCATCGGCAATACGCCGCTGGTCAAGATCAACCGCCTCAGCAGCCATCCACGCCTGTACGCCAAGGTGGAAGCCCGCAACCCGGCGTTCTCGGTCAAGTGCCGTATCGGTGCCAGCATGGTGTGGGACGCCGAGGAACGCGGCGTGCTCAAGCCGGGCATGGAAATCATCGAGCCGACCTCCGGCAACACCGGTATCGCGCTGGCCTTCGTCGGCGCGGCGCGTGGCTACCCCGTCACCCTGACCATGCCCTCCTCCATGAGCATGGAACGCCGCAAGGTGCTGAAATCCCTCGGCGCCAATCTGGTGCTGACCGACCCGGCCAAGGGCATGCAGGGCGCCATCGACAAGGCCTGCGAGCTGCAGAAGGCCGAGCCGGAACGCTACTTCCTGCCGCAGCAGTTCTCCAACCCGGCCAACCCGCGCATCCACGAAGAGACCACCGGCCCGGAGCTGTGGGACGCGCTGGATGGCGAGATGGACGTGCTGGTGGCGGGCGTCGGTACCGGCGGCACCATCAGCGGCATCGCCCGCTACTTCAAGACGGTGCGCGGCCAGTCACTCGAAGCCGTGGCGGTGGAGCCGGCGGAATCCGCCATCATCACCCAGCGCATGCAGGGCGAATCGATCACGCCGGCCCCGCACAAGATCCAGGGCATCGGTGCCAACTTCATTCCCGACAACCTGGACCTGGCGCTGATCGACCGCGTCGAGCCCGTCGCCAGTGAAGACGCCATGGCCATGGCGCGTCGCATCATGCAGGAAGAAGGCATCATGTGCGGTATCTCCTGCGGTGCGGCGATGACCGCGGCGCTGCGTCTGGCGGAAGACCCCGCCTACGCCGACAAGTCCATCGTCGTCATCCTGCCGGACAGCGGCGAGCGCTACCTGTCCTCGCCGATGTTCGCCGGCATGTTCGACGACGTCGAAGGCTGAGCCTCACGC
>NZ_CFDJES010000003.1:46401-60054 GCF_983723665.1 Cobetia sp.
CCCGGCAGCAGGCGCTGCCATTGCTCATTGTCGGTCAGCGGATCGGTGGCGATCACCGAGACCACATCGGCATCGGTGGTGTGCTGCTGGAAGTCGACGCTCATCTCGAAGTCGGTGAGGCTCGCCTGCCCGAAGGGCGCGCGGCGCGTGATGTGCGCCAGCTTGGTGGAGCAGTAGGCGTAGAGATGCACGCCGTCGGAGAGCAGCAGATTGAAGACGCCAAGCCCGCGCAGACGCTCGCACTGGGCGTGCAGATGCCGCCACAGGTCTTCGCACCGCGCCGGCGGATTCGGGAAGGCGCGCCGGATCTCGCCGAGCAGGAAGCAGGCAGCGTGCTCGCTGTCCGTGCTGCCCACTGGGCGATAGTACGGCAGGGGCAGTGCCTGCCAGTCCGCCAGCTGACCATTGTGGGCATAGCACCACTGACGGCCCCACAGCTCGCGCGTGAACGGGTGGGTATTGGCCAGCGTCACCTGGCCGACATTGGCCTGGCGAATATGGCTGATGACCATCTGCGACTTGATCGGATAGTCGAGAATCATGCGCGCGATGGGCGAATCCACCGACGGATGCGGGTCACGGAATTCGCGATAACCGCCCTCTTCATAGAAGGCGATTCCCCAACCATCGCGGTGCGGACCAGTACCCCCGCCTCGCTGCAGAAAACCGGCGAAGCTGAAGCAGATATCGGTCGGCACATTGGCACTCATGCCGAGCAGTTCACACATGGGGTTCCTCCCGCTGAGTCGGCTTGCGCGTCATGCGACGCACCAGCATGATCACTACCAGCAGGCCGATCACACCGGCCACGGCGTAAGCGATCATGCGGCTTTGCGGTGATTCTGCCTCACGCTGGGCAAAGTCCGAAGCTCCTTCGAACCACTGACTGATCAACGCAGGCACCTTGTCGATGGGCAGGCGGCCCTTCATCAGCAGATCATTGAGGTCTTCCTTCTCCTCCACCGCCTGATCCAGGCCCTGAATCTCACCGAAGGACTCACCCTCGATGGGCGAGCGGTCCAGATTGGCGGCGCGCCGCGCCGCATTCTCGTTGAGGGTGTAGGGGGCCAGATCGATCACCCGCGAACTCCCGCCCAGTGCGATGCGCGCGCTGATCTGCACATCGGCACTGACGTCACGCTCCAGCGGCGGCAGCTCGATACGCCAGCGACTCTCGCCCGCTTCCGCCACGCTCAACGGCTCGCCCTGCAGCGTCGCGTCCAGCTGGGTGTTGGCGGTGTTGAGCAGCGGATGGCGTGCGCTGACCTCCAGCGCGCTCGGCGGCGTCGCATTCTGCGCATTGCCACCGATCGGCTCGACCAGCAGCGGGTCGACCACACTGGTGCGCTGGCTCAACTGACGTGCAAAGGGCGCGCCATCGCGCTGGCCCTCGATGGTCAGCGTCAGGCGAGCGCCACCCGGTTGCTGCGGCGGCGGCATGTTGACGCTGAACTGCGCGCCGTCACGCTCAAGACCGCGCTGCTGGGCGCTGGTCACGGCTGCCGTTTCTGCTGACATGCCACCCTCGTCTTCCGGCACCAGACGCGCATTGCCGTCCAGCGTCGCCAGAAAGTCCTGCTCAGCGACATCACGTGCACCGTCGACCAGCGAGGCTGAAAGGGAATAGCCAAAGCCGCGATACAGCGTGGCCGGCAGCGGGCGCGACACCAGCGCCAGGTCTGACACCACGGTGATGCGGCTATCGACGCCCACCTGCCCTTCGATACGCCACTGCCCGGCCTCGGGGTCGGTCACGGTGATCAGGTCATAGCGCGGCTGATGTTCCCAGCGCACGCCCTCGGGCAACGACGCCTTGTCGGCCAGCGAATAGCGCTGACCATCCGGCGCGATCAATACCGGCGCGCTGTCATCGGGGCCATGGAAGACCAGCGCCGTGAATTCCTCGACACTGCCATCGATGGTGAAGCGCTTGTCCTCGAGCGGCACCAGCTCGCCGGGCACGATACGGTCGAGCGCCCCGAGGAAGGCACGCAGCAGGTCTTCCGGGGTCTCGGCGACCGTCGCCAGCCCGCCGGTGCCATCGGCGACCTGCTGCAGCAGATCGATATCGGCATTGCGCGACAGCGCGACGGTATGCACCGTGATGTTGTGCGCCGCCAGCTGCGGCGTCAGCTCATCGGTGATGCGCTGACGCGAGGCGCTGTCCGAGGCGGCCTTCTCGCTGCTCGGTTCACGCAGGTCGACCATGCCATCGGAGAGCAGAATGACCTGACGCGGCCCCTGGCCATCGATGCTCGCATCGGCGCCTTCGGCGGCGGCACGCAGGCCCGCCTCGAGGTCGGTGTACTGCTCGTAATCGTCCAGCCGCCCTTCCAGGCCGCGGGCCGCCTGTTTCCAGCCCGCATCGACCGCGCCCAGTGCCAGCAGGGGCTGCACCTGCTCACCGAAGCCCCACAGCCCCGCACGCGAGCGCTCCGGCAGCAAGGTGACCAGCAGGTCCAGCGCACTGGCGCGCAGATTGGTCGGGTCGTTGTGCTTCATGCTGCCGGAGACATCGATCGCCATGCGCAGGTCAGGCGCAATGTCGCGTGCCGAGCCACTGGCTGCGTTCGCGTCACTCGCGACATCGCGGGCCACGAACGGCATCTGCTCAGCCTGTTCGCTTGACGACTCATCTACCGGCTCACTCACCGACTCACTCATCGGCTCGCTGGCCGAGGCGTTGGCCGCTGACGATGCCTGCTCGGCGAAGGCCGAGGGCGACGCGAGGCTGATGCCCGCCAGCATCAGGGCCGCCAGCCAGCGCGCCCCCGCACCCTTCGCTAGAGGGCCGGATGAAGAGCCGGACGCAAGCCCTGGTGAACGGACTGGCTCAAGAGACGAAGTGACAGCTACATCACGGGGCATGACAGATCCTTAGTCCACGCTCGGACAATGCACGGCTGGCGCTGATCGAACGACGCTCGATCAGAGCGACGGTTCCTGACGGTCACGGCCTGCGCGGGTACGCGCCGACGCACGTGCCGGGGTGCCACGTTTCTCGCTACGCAAGCTGGCGCCAGCGGCGTGGCCCTCGCGCACTTCCTCATCCTCCCGCTCGTGGCCATGAGGCTCGCGGCGCTGCTGGGCGGCGCGGCGACGCTGTTCACGTCCGCGACCCAGCCACCAGATCACCAGCCCCAGCACCACACCGGCCCCGATGCCCAGTACCAGCATGCCGAAGGCCGAGGCCATGCCACCACCATCCTTCTGCACCACGCTGACGGCAAAGGCCACGATGGCCGGTGCAAGGCCGGTGTAGGCATCTTCCGCGACGCTGGCCGTGACGTGAAAACTGGTCGGTACGGCGATCATGCCGGCGATACCGCCGACGAGGATCCAGCGCAGGAAACGCGGCAGTATTCGCACCGCCATATAGCCGGTAAACAGCACTACCGCCGCCAGGCCAAAATAGATCAGCCACATCTGCGGCAGCGAATCGGAAATCATCATGCCCTTCACTCCTGTCATAACATCCTGTCGAGACTGACATTCTGAGGGGTGCCTCTCCTGTGCAGAAGCAGCCGGCACCTCAGTTCAGCCATCGAGTCATCCCATCATCGGGGCCACACGTTGCGTGGCACCAGAGGCTGCGCATTCATCTCTCACGGCGGCGATGCCTCCCATGAGGCAAGGGCTTGCGCACGCTGTGGGACAGGCTCAATGTTACACTCCATGCCCGCCCGACACACTCGAGCACCCCACTTTCAAGAGGTAGCCATGCCCGATAGCCCCGTCCAGCGCCATTATCGTGCCGATGACCCCGAATGGCACTGGCTTGAAGAACGCGACACGCCAGAGGTCACCACCTTTCTCACGGCGGCCAACGCCGAGAGCGATCGCTGGTTCGCCCCGCTCGCGCCGCTGAGCGACTCCCTCTATCACGGCCATCTTGCGCGCCGCGAACTGGCCGTCTCAAGCCTGGCCGAGGCACTGGATCACTACGTCTATTGGAGCGAGACCGCCGCCGACGCCGACTATCCGGTCTGGTGGCGCCATGCGATCGGCGCCGACCCCGCCGATACCCGCCAGCACGAATGCCTGCTGGACCTGCAGAGCCTGTCGCGCCATCACGATTTCGTCGAGCTGGGCGATATGGCCATCTCCCCGGATGAACAGCAACTGGCATGGACTCTGGACACCAGCGGCGACGAGGTGTTCAGCCTGCGTCTTGCAACACTGAACGCGGCGAATGGCGACTCACGCAACGCCGGCCACGATGACGAGTGTCTGCTGGAGGATATCGGGCCGGACCTGGTGTGGGCCGAGGACGGCCAGCACCTGCTGTTCACGCGCTATGACAGCACCCAGCGCCCCTTCGAGATCTGGTGCCTGAATGTCGCTAGCCGCGCCGAGACGCTGCTCTATCGCGAGGAAGACAGCGAATTCTGGGTCGGCATGGGCAAGACCCGCTCACGCGCCTGGCTGATTCTGGAGACCGCCTCCAAGGACACCAGCGAGACCTGGTTGCTCCAGGCCGACACCCCGTTGGGTGAGATGCGCCTGGTGCGCGCCCGCGAGACCGGCGTCGAGTACGGCGTCGACCACCGCCCCGGCCACTTCTATGTGCTGCACAACAGGCAAGCGCCGCACTTCCAGCTCGATATCGCCTCCGAGCATGCGCCCGGCGACTGGCAGCCGCTGATCGCCACCCGCGATGAGGTGACGCTGGAAGGCGTCGAGGCCTTCAGCTGGGGGCTGATGGTCGATGAGCGCGATCACCGTCAGGCCCAGGCCTGGCTGCGGGTGATCGAATTCGAGGGCACGGCACCGACACAGACGATCTGCCGCGACGAGCGCCTGGCGATGCCGGAGCAACCGCTGAGCCAGGGGCTGGGCGACTGCCCGCATTTCGACGCTCGCCGCCTGCGCATCCGCGAGGAAAGCTTCACCACGCCGCCGAGCTGGATCGAGCTGGACCTCGACACGGGTGAGCGCCGCCTGCTCAAGCGTCAGACCGTGCATGGCGATCTCGCGCCCGAGCAGCTGATCAGCCGCCGCCTGTGGGCGACCTCCGACGATGGCGAGCAGGTGCCGGTCTCGGTGGTCATGCGGCGCGACCTGTGTGATGACGCAGGCCGCCCCCACGCTCCGCTGCCGGTATTGCTCTACGGCTATGGCGCCTACGGCGAGACGCTGGACCCCTGGTTCTCGATCGCCCGCCTGGAACTGCTGACGCGCGGCGTCGCCTTCGCGGTCGCCCACGTGCGTGGCGGCGGAGACCGTGGCGAGCCCTGGTATCTGGCCGGCAAGCTGGAGCACAAGGAAAACAGCTTCAATGACTTCCTCGCCGCGCGTGATGCGTTGGTCGAGCAAGGCGTCGGGGCCGCGGATCGCATTGCCGCCTACGGTGCCAGCGCCGGTGGCCTGCTGGTCGGCGCCAGCCTCAACAAGCGTCCCGAGGCCTTCTGCGCCGCGGTGCTCGATGTGCCCTTCGTCGATGTGCTGCGCACCATGGAAAATCCGGAGCTGCCGCTGACCACCGCGGAATACACCGAGTGGGGCAACCCGCACGAGAACGAGGCGCGGCGTCGTATCCGCGCCTATTCGCCGCTGGACAACCTGAGTGCCGCGCCCTATCCGCCGCTGTTCCTGCAGGGCAGCTGGCATGACACCCGCGTGCCCTACTGGGAGCCGGCCAAGCTGTATGCGCGTCTGCGCCAGATGGACTGCACGCCGCATCCGGTCCTGTTGCGCACCGACATGAGCTCCGGCCACGGCGGCGCCTCGGGTCGCTTCAAGGCGTGGCGTGACAATGCGCGCCAGGACGCCTTCCTGCTGTGGGCGCTGGGCGTGTGCGAGAAAGCCGACGGCAATGAGGCCATGCGCGACGACGACTGAGGTGCCTGTGCTTGCTTGTCTTTCGCACAGCGCTGTGACTGTCGGATAGCACCCTGACAGCCGCATACGACAAGGCCCCCGCCGGTTACCCGGCGGGGGCCTTGATGTTTTCGTCAGCTCAAGGGAGCACTACTGACCTGACGAAGGGTGCAGCATGACTGACTCAGCGCGGATCGAGCTTGGCCAGCTTGGTGGCGATACGATCACCATAATCGGCATCCGCCTGACGGAAGTGCGCGATCATCTTGTCCTGGACCACGTGGCTGACGCCTACCATGGTGCCGGCGATGACGTCGGTGATGCGCGTCTTCTGGCCTTCATCGAACAGACGATAGAGGTTGCCGGCCTGGCTGTAGTTATCCTCATCGCTGTTGTCGTGATAGCCCATCCAGGCGTTCTGCTCCAGCGGCATCGCCGGCTCGGCGACGGTAGCGTCCGGCACCGGGGCGCCCTGATCGGCACGCTCGTTGGGGTAGAAGTTGGTGCGTGAGTACTGGCCACCTTCCTTCGTTTCTCCCGGTACACCCTGACCGACCTGGCCGCCCAGCGGGCCGCCACCGTGACCGGTGACCGGGCACATGCCCGCCATCACGCCATCACGCTGGTAGTGGTTGACCGGGCAGACCGGACGGTTGACCGGCAGCTGCTCGGCGTTGGCACCGACACGGTAGCGGTGTGCATCGGCGTAGGCCCACAGACGAGCCTGCAGCACGCGGTCCGGGGAGGCGCCGATACCCGGCACGAAGTTGGACGGCGAGAAGACGGACTGTTCGACTTCCGCGAAGTAGTTCTCCGGGTTGCGATTGAGCTCCATCTTGCCGACTTCCATCAGCGGGAAGTCACCGTGCGGCCACACCTTGGTCAGATCGAACGGGTTGATGTGGTAGTCACGTGCCTGGGCTTCGGTCATCACCTGCAGGTTGACGGTCCAGCTCGGACGCTCGCCACGCTCGAGGCGGGTGAACATGTCGTGCTGGTGGAAGTCCGGTGCGACCTGCGCCGCTTGATCGTCGGTCAGCGTCTCGTGGCCCTGGTCGGTCTTGAAGTGCCACTTGACCCAGACACGCTCGCCCTTGTCGTTCCACAGGCTCAGCGTGTGTGAGCTGTAGCCGTTCATGGTGGTCAGCGACTTCGGGATACCGCGGTCGGACATCAGGATGGTGACCTGATGCAGCGCCTGCGGATGGTTGGCCCAGAATTCCCAACGATTCTGCCAGTCGACCATGTTGGTGCGCGGGTCTTTCTTCTGGGTGTGGATGAAGTCAGGGAACTTGGACGGCTCGCGGATGAAGAACACCGGCGTGTTGTTGCCGACCATGTCCCAGTTGCCATCCTCGGTGTAGAACTTCAAGGAGAAGCCGCGCACGTCGCGAGTGTTGTCGCCGCTGTCCTGGCCACCGGCCACGGTGGAGAAACGCGCCAGCAACGGGGTCTGCTTGCCGACGCCCTGCAGGAAGCGGGCGATGGTCAGGTCAGACAGGTCACGGGTCAGGGTGAAGGTGCCGTAGGCGGCGACGCCACGGGCGTGGACGACACGCTCAGGGATGCGTTCACGGTTGAAGTGCGCCAGCTTCTCGAACAGACGCCAGTTGTCGAAGGTCAGTGAACCATTCGGGCCCGCTGTCTGGCTGATGTCATCGTGAGGCACCGGGGCGCCGTTACCTGTGGTATAGCGTGGAGTCTGGGACATGTAGACGTTCTCCTGTCAGGTAGAAAAAAGCGCTATCAAACTCGACTGGCAAGGCCAGATGCTGCTGATGTCACATTTTCATGCGCTGCTTGATGTGAAAGCCTGCAGCCCATTGTCGAATCGGGTCGGGGCCGATGCCTGCCCGGCATGTGCTGGCTTGTGACCCCTTGATGCCTGCTTACCTTACGCACCTGGTGCTTCTAGCGATAATCAATTACCAGCATGCCTTCGATAATCAGCCCCTATCACTGAGCCTATCAGCCGCTCTCAGCGGCGTGAACCGCAGGACGGCCCTCGACCCGGCGGTATCACCAACCCTGTTTTCACCTTTCTTCGCTACCCCATCTTCACGTCCGGAAATGACCACATCATGACCATGAAAAAGCCCCCTGACCTTTGCAGGTCAGGGGGCTTGGTGAGTTACATCATACCTTGTGGGGCGTCAGCACCTCATGCCGGCATCTGATTGGCACGCGCATCACGCGACCACACACGGTGAGCCATCAGGGCATCACGCAGCGGCAGGCTGGCGGCGAGCACATCATCCACCAGGATGACGCCCTCCTCGACCGGCACGCGAGCGGCGGCCAGCAGCTCCTTGCCTTCACAGATCGCCACGATGGGCTTCAGGTGCTTGTAGGCTTCCTGGACATAATAGAGTCCCAGGCCCGAGCCGCTCAGCGCCTCGACGCTGCCCGCGCCGCCAGCGACGACGACGGCATCCACCGTCACGGACGGCAGGCCATTGAGCATCGCATCCGGCGACAGCATGGTGCCGTCTCCGGCCTTGATCGGCGCCATGCTCGGGGCGATCAACAGCCCTTCGGCACCCTCGGCGGCCAGCTGCTCCTTGATCGAGCGAACATCTTCCATGGCGACGCCATCGGCAGCCAGGATCGCGACCTTGCGGGTAGCGATGGAGTCCGGCAGGCGCGCCATCAGGCTCAGCGCCGGGTCGCTGTCGACCTGGCTGGTGCCCAGTTCACCGTCCGGCGCGGGCTTGCTGGTCGGTGTCTCGATGCCGTGATTCTCACCGACGCGACGTGCCAGCTCCAGATCGATGTTGGGCAGGATCTCGGTGATCACCCGCTCACGGATCCACGGACGCTCGACCTTGGAAAGCTCGAAGGTGTAGGCCGCGATGATGTGCTCCTTCTCCACGTCAGTCTGGCTGTTCCAGAACAGGGTGGCCTGGGAATAGTGATCCCCGAAGGAGGCGCTGCGCGCACGTACCTTGTGCGCCTCGATGCGCTCATGATACGGCTCGAAACCGCCATGGGCGTCCTGGGACGGCGGTGTCTCGGCCGGCCAGCCACCATCGATGGAGTTCGGCTCGTAGGACGCCTGCCCCGTGTTGATGGTCTGACGATGCTGGGCATCGCGCTGGTTGTTGTGGAACGGGCACACCGGCTGGTTGATGGGAATCTCGTGGAAGTTCGGCCCACCAAGACGCAGCATCTGGGTATCCAGATAGGAGAACAGACGCCCCTGCAGCAGCGGGTCATTGGAGAAGTCGATCCCCGGCACGATGTTGGCCGGATTGAAGGCGACCTGCTCGGTCTCGGCGAAGTAGTTGTCCGGATTGCGGTCCAGCACCATCTTGCCGATCGGCACCACCGGCACCAGCGATTCGGGGATCAGCTTGGTGGGGTCGAGGATATCGAAGTCGAAGCTGTGCTCGTCCTTCTCCTCGACCACCTGGATGCCCAGCTCCCACTCCAGCGGCGCGCCGCTCTTGATGTCATCCCACATCATGCGACGGTTGAAGTCCGGGTCACGTCCCCACAGCTTCTGGGCTTCATCCCAGATCAGCGAGCAGGTACCGGCCACCGGCTTCCAGTGGAACTTGACGAAGCGCGACACGCCTTCACGGTCGATCAGACGGAAGGTATGCACACCGAAGCCTTCCATGTTGCGGTAATGGCGCGGGAAGGCGCGGTCCGACATGGTCCACAGCACGGTGTGAGTGGTTTCCGGCATCAGTGACACGAAGTCCCAGAAGGTATCGTGGGCTGACTGGCCCTGGGGAATCTCGTTGTGCGGCTCCGGCTTCACGGCGTGCACGAAATCAGGAAACTTCATCGCGTCCTGGATGAAGAACACCGGGATGTCATTGCCGACCAGGTCCCAGTTGCCATCATCGGTGTAGAACTTGGTCGCGAAGCCACGCACGTCACGTACCGTGTCGTTGGAGCCACGCGAGCCCTGCACGGTCGAGAAGCGCACGAACACCGGCGTCTTCTTGGACGGGTCGCTGAACACGCCGGCCTTGGAATACCTGGCGGCATTGTCGTAGGCCTGAAAATACCCGTGCGCGGCCGCGCCACGCGCGTGAACGATACGCTCAGGAATACGTTCATTGTCGAAGTGGTTCATCTTCTCGCGGAAGATGAAATCTTCCATCAGGGTCGGACCGCGTTCCCCCGCCTTCAGCGAGTTGTGGTTGTCCGCGATGCGCAGCCCCTGGTTGGTGCGCAGGTCATGCCCTTCGGCGTCGGCGCGATAGGTCTCCAGCGCCTCGTCCTTGGCATGGCCATCACCGGCATTGGGCTTGGTGTCGTGCGGCCCATTGCGGTTGGGATGGGTATAGGGGTTCTCTCCCTCTGCCGAGCGATTCTGGCCCTCGTGATAGGGGCACTTCGCGCTGTCGGCATTCGACTGGGAAGAAGGTGCTGAATCGTGCTCATTGCTCGCCATGCTCAAACGCTCCTGTTTTCGCTAGATCCGCAACGCGCCACTACTGTGGCGCTGAAGGATGATTCGGCCTTGCCGCCTCTTGCCGGCGTACTTCTTGTCCAAGCACTTGTGGTCAAAGCACTTCTCGAACAAGGCACCTCTCGGCGCCGTGACAGATCACCGGGCAGTCAGGTGCCCCGGGTGACAAGAGGCGTTGCTGCGGCGGGTGTCTACATCGAATCCATCCAAACACCCGCGAGGGACTTCACTTGCTGTTGACGACTGCACTTGCTGCTAGCGCTTGCTACTTGCGCGCTTGCTGACAACCGCCTGACGGGGCTCGACACCGCGCCGTCAGGCCTTGGACTTGACCTTCGAGACGATCCACAGCAACACCACCGCCCCCACGACCGAGACGACCAGCGAGCCGATGATGCCGGTGGAGGCCAGCCCCAGCAGCTTGAAGATGACGCTGCCCAACAGGCCGCCGACGACACCGACGACGATGTTGCCAAGAATGCCGAAGCTGCCGCCGCGCATGATGTTGCCTGCGATCCAGCCGGCCAGACCACCGATGATCAACCCAAGAATGATACCCATCTGCTGTCTCCTTCCTTGCTGATGTACAGGCGCTTGGCGCCGCTGTACAAGTCTTGGAGACGACGTCACACAATTAAAAGGGGGGATTTTTCATTTGTCAGAATGAGGAGCCGGGCTGGCCCAGGAAGGCGATTTCTTCCGGCGTGGACTCGCGACCGAGAATCGCATTGCGATGCGGGTAGCGGCCGAATCTACGCACGATGTCCGCATGCAGATGCTCATAGCGCAGGGTGTGCTCGAGACCGGGGCGTGCGAACAATTGTTCGGCGTATTCATGGATGCGCAACGATTCGCTGTGCATCCACGGCATGATCGCGAAGGGCTGCCAGGCCAGCGGAAGGCGGTCCAGGTCGCCCAGCGCGACGGCCTGCTGGGAGAGCGCGAGTGCCAGGTTGTCGCCACTGAAGGCGCGCGGAGTATCGCGATGGATATTGCGCGCGAACTGGTCCAGCAGCAGGATTTCCGCCAGCCGCCCACCGACGCTCGCTCGCCACTCCCACAGCTCACAGGCGAGCGCCTGCTCGAGGCGCGCGGCGAATCGCTCACGCAGCTGGCCATCGAGGGCATCGCTCTTGCGAAACCAGTCCTTGGGCGTCAGCTGAGTGAACCAGTAATCGAGCACCTGCCGTGCCTGGGGATGGCTGTCCGCGATCAGCGTGGCGCCGTCAGGTTGCGCGGATTCCGAGGGGTTTGAGGGGGGCATTGAGGGGGGCATCGAAGGTGTCCTTGCGTGGAGTCGGGAAGAAAGCCGCGCGAAAGGCCTGGCTGATCGCAACATCTTTCACTGCGAGTGCCGGGCCTGAGCGGCGCGGGGCGATCATGGTTCTGACACCGGATCTTCATCTTGAGCGTGGAAAGTAGCCTCTCCCATCAGCGCTGTCAGCCTTTGCGGCATGCCCCGCGCTGGCTGGTGCCCTGATGTCACTTGTGTTGCCACTCTCTATCTCAACCTGACGCCAGACCGTTACAAGGAAGCCCGTCATGTCCCGCCGTCTGTCTGATCTGCTGCCTTTGCGTTCCTCTCGCAAGTCCCACGCCGCTCAAACCACCCCCACACCCCCCGCTTCGCCAAGCGCTGCGCCAGCCGGCAATGGTGCTGCGACAGTCACCCCCGCCGGCGCCCCGTCACGGATGGACCGCCGCCAGCTGCTGGGGCGCGGCCTGCAAGGTGCCGGGGTCGGGCTGCTGGCGACCACGGGCCTGCTCGGCGCTCCCGCCATCGTGATGGCCGAAGGACGGCGCCCGCGCATGCCCTCCGGCGTGATGAGCGGCGACGTGACCGCCAGCCGCGCCATGCTGTGGAGCCAGAGCGACAAGCCGGCACGCATGCTGATCGAACTGGCCGACAATCCCGAGATGCGCGGCGCCTTCCAGATGCGTGGCCCGGTGGCCCTGCCGGCGGACGGCCTGACCAGCAAGCTCGACCTGACCCGCATCGGCACTCGCGCCAACGCCAGCGGCGAGGTCTTCTACCGGGTGCGCTACGCGGCGCTGGATGACCACCGCGCCATCAGCGAGGCCACCGCCGGTCGCCTGGTGTTGCCGCCGAGCGCCCAGACACCGCGTGCGCTGCGTTTCGTGTGGTCCGGTGACACCGTCGGTCAGGGCTGGGGCATCAACCCGGACTTCGGTGGCCTGCGCCTCTACGAGACCATGCGTCAGGTCAAGCCGGACTTCTTCCTGCACTCCGGCGATACCATCTACGCCGATGGCCCGCTCGAGGAGAGCGTCACCCAGCACGACGGCAGCCTGTGGCGCAATATCGTCACGCCCGCCAAGTCCAAGGTGGCAGAAACGCTGGACGAGTATCGTGGCCAGTACGCCTACAACCTGATGGACGAGAACCTGCGCCGCTTCAATGCCGAAGTGCCGATGTTCGCCCAGTGGGACGACCACGAGACCACCAACAACTGGTACCCGGGCGAGATTCTCGAGGATGATCGCTACACCGAGAAGAATCTCGACGTGCTGTCCGCCAATGCGCGTCGCGCCTTCCTCGAGAACATGCCGCTGCGCACCGGCCCAGCCGCACCGGAGCGCATCCACCGCAACTTCAGCTTCGGGCCGGGGCTCGAGATGTTCATGCTCGACATGCGCAGCTTCCGCGGTGCCAATTCCGCCAACCGCCAGACGGGACGCGGGCCACAGACCGACTTCCTGGGTCGCGATCAGCTGGCATGGCTCAAGCAGTCGCTCAAGGCCAGCACCGCCACCTGGAAGGTCATCGCCTCCGACATGCCGATCGGACTGCTGGTGCGTGACGGCGACAACTTCGAGAACGGCGCCAACGGCGATGGCGAGGCGCTAGGGCGCGAGCAGGAGATTGCCGAACTGCTCAAGTTCGTACGCGATCACGACATCCAGAATCTGGTCTGGCTGACCGCCGATGTGCACTACACCGCCGCACATCACTACTCGCCCGAGCGCGCCGTCTTCAAGGACTTCACGCCGTTCTGGGAATTCGTCAGCGGCCCGATCCACGCCGGCACCTTCGGTCCCGGTGAGCTGGACAACACCTTCGGGCCGAAACTCGAATTCGTGAAGGCGCCGCCTGAGGGGCGGGCCAACATGTCGCCCAGCGAGGGTTTCCAGTTCTTCGGCCAGGTGGATCTCGACCCCGAGAGCGAAGCGCTGACCGTGACGCTGAAGGACATCCACGGTGCCTCGCTCTACCAGCAGGTACTGCCCCCCGCCGGCGCCAGCGCCTGACAGCGGTTTCGGTTTCTGCCACCCGTTTCTGACACCCGCTACTGGCACCGACTTCCGATACCGACTTCTGACAACGACAACACCCCGCCTCCTGCTGTCGATCGACACGCAAGAGGCGGGGCGTTCTGGTCATGGCG
>NZ_CFDJES010000004.1:0-3470 GCF_983723665.1 Cobetia sp.
CTTGTCAGGCGGGTTGGGGCACGCGGAAGATGACGCTGTCGTTGGCGACCTGCTCAAGCTCGAGTCCGTGCGTGCGCGCAAGCCAGGCAAAGGTCGCCGGGCTGAACAGGCACACATGCGTCGGATCACGCAGGTAGTGCCAGCGCCTGAGCGCCTCCGGATCATCCGAGGCGGGCTGCGTCATCACCCCCAGCAGGCCGCCGGGCCTGAGGCAACGCAACCACTGGCGGAAGACCTCGCCCGGCGCGTAGAGATGCTCGATCACCTCGGTGCTGACGATGAAGTCATGCTGGCGGGTGAGCGCTGACGGGTTCGGATGATAATAGAGGTCGTGCAGCGCCATCGGATGGCCCGCCTCCTCGAACATCTGCGCCAGGGCAGGCCCCGGCCCACAGCCGAAATCGAGCCCGCGGGCCCCGGCCGCGAGCCGCTCGCACATCGGCGTGAAGAGCTTGGCCAGGAAGCTTCGATAGCGCGGGTCTGCCGGGTCATTCTCGTGCTGGTCGTAGATGTCCTGCTCTGCCCTGGCATCCAGGCGCTGGGACGGCGCCAGATACAGCAGATGACATTCCGGGCAGCGCAGGTAATCGCGCTCGTCGGCGGGCGGTCGCTGACCGGTCTCGGGGCATGGCCTGCGTCGCTGTACCAGGTGCAGTACATGCTGGCTCTGGGACGCCTCACACAGCGGGCAGACAGTATCTGAAGGCGGATAGGGAACGGGGGAATCAGGGGCTGACATCAGGGCTCCGCGGCAAGGGACACTGGCGATGAGGATCGACGTCACCACACGACTGGCGGTGACGACTCGGCGCCACGCGCGATACCGCGGCGGCACGGGCAATTCCGCAGCAGGTGAACGTATCGAAGGTGGCGACGGTCTGAGTGCTGAATGATACCCCGCGCCAGTGTCTTGCGCCTGCCACGATGGAGCCTGCAGGCACCGCCCCCCTCTGGCACAATGAGCATCATTCGAGTGCGGCACCGCGACACCTGACGATGTCACGGCGCCTGCCTTCGCGTCAGACAGGCGCGATCTTTCACGCCAGACCACCGGAACTTCACGTGTGACGATGGACAAGACTCTCAAGCGGTTCGAACAGGCCATGGAACAGCGCCTGACTCCTCTCAAGGCCAACTCCGTGGCCTGTCTGTGGCAACGACTGTCCGGGCTCAGCACCCGCCAGCTCTGGTGGCTGGCGCGCCCGTTGGCGCGTGTGGTGCAGCTGTGCAATCCCCGCGAGCGCCGGGTCACGCGCCAGAATCTGGGCCAGGCCTTCCCGCAGCTCGACAGCCAGGCGCGCGCGCGTCTGGCGAGCGACAGCCTCGCGCATTCCACCGCCACCATGCTGGAACTGGGCAAGGTGTGGCTGGGCGATGAAGACGCCGTGCGCGATTCGATTCTCGAGGTCCACGGCCGCAACCTGCTCGACGAGGCGCGCGCCGAGGGGCGCGGCGTCATCGTGCTGGCGCCACACTTCGGCAACTGGGAAGTGCTAAATTTCTGGCTCTCCAGCCACTTCCCGTTCACCGCCATGTACGAGCCGCCCAAGTTCGAACGCCTCGACCCGATCATCCGCAATGGCCGTGAGCGCATGGGTGCGAGCCTGGTGCCCACCAACTCGCGTGGCGTCGCTGCCTTGCTCAAGGCACTCAAGCGCGCCGAAGCGATCGGCATACTGCCGGATCAGGAGCCGGGCCGTGGCAGCGGCGTCTTCGCCGACTTCTATGGCCGCCCCGCCTATACCGCCACCCTGCTGCCCAAGCTGGTGGCGAGAACCGATGCCCGCGTCGTCACCGGTGTCGCCCAGCGTCTGGAAGATGGCCATGGCTTCGCCATCCACTTCCTCGCTGCGGATGAGGGAGTCTATTGCGAAGAGGAAGTCGCCTCGGCACGCGGGGTGAATTCCTCGGTGGAAGCGGCGATCGCCTTGGCGCCGGCCCAGTATCAGTGGGAATACAAGCGCTGGCGCAAGAGCCCGCAGGAAATGGAGCAACAACCGGGCTGGCAGGAAGCCCGCTTCTATGCGCGCACCTACTCCTTCTTCTCGCTCAAGGGCTGGCGCCGCTACTTCAAGCATCGCCGCAAGGCCAGCAAGCGCGGCTGAGGGCAACACTGGCGGATCAAGCCATCAGCTCCCAGACTGAATGCGCATGGCTCAATGACAGGAGGCAAGGATGCCGATCGAGACTCACACCGCTCACCTCACAAGCTCATCGCCCCGGCGCCCCTCCTTGCCCCGGGCAGTATCGACACGCCTGCCGGCAAGTCTGGCGACACGCCTGGTCGCAAGTGCCGCGGCGGCCTGTCTCGCATTGTCTCTGCCTGCCCAGGCAGAGGCAGAGACAGAGGCCGCTTCCTCGCTGTCGCTGGTGAGCGCTCAGCAAGTGCCCAGTGATGCCCCTGCGCTCAAGCTGCCTGAGGGCGCCACGCTCGAGCGGCTGGCCTCGCTCGACAGTCCACGCATGCTGCACCTCACTGATGCTGGCGAACTGCTGATCGGCTCGCGGGCCGAGCGTGTCTATCGCGCTCAGCTGACGCCGGACGGCAGCCTCCCTGCCGTGAAGACGCTGGTCGAACTGTCGGGCTACCCTCACTCGCTGGTGGTGCGTGGTGACAAGCTCTATGTCGCGACCACTGCAGCCTTGCTGGTCGCCGACTATTCACCCGGCGAGTCTCTCACCCGCGATGACTTTCGTGAGCTGATCGCCCTGCCCGGCGGCGGTGGCCATAACTCGCGCACCTTGAGTCTCGGGCCGGATGGTGGCCTCTATCTGGCGCTGGGCATCCAGGGCAATTGCTCGAATCAATACCTCGCAGGCAGCGAGCAGGGCTACTCCTTCAGTGAACGCCGCGGTGGCGTGCTGCGCCTTGAGGAATCCGGCGATGCGCCGCACTGGCAGCCCTGGGCCAGCGGGCTACGCAACCCGGTAGGCCTCGCCTGGCAGCCAGGTAGGGAAGATGAGCCGCGTCTGCTGGCTACCAACAACGGCCCCGACCACTGGGGCTATGAGCAACCCCGCGAACTGGTGGTTGCTGCCCGCGAAGGCAGCTTCCATGGCATGCCCTGGTATCAGTGGGTCGATGGCCGCTGGCAGGCGGATGACTGCATCACGAGCGATTCACCGCGTGAGCGTGACGAGATTGCGCCGCCGCTGGCCGAGATCCCCGCTCGCAGTGCACCGATGGGAATCGCGGTGGTAACGCCAGAGCATCCATTGGCGGCAGACATGGATGTCGTGGTGGCAGTCCACGGCAGCTGGGGCACGGCGCCCTCCGGCAACGCCGCGGGTGACCCGGCCAGCCGCCGTGAGCCTCGCCTGCTGGGCCTCAAGCTGGCGACGCCAGACACTGAAGCACGCCTGGTGCCAGTGCTGACCGGCCTGCAGGACAGCAGCAGCGGTCAGCGCTGGATTCGCCCGCTCGATGTCCTGTTCGGCCCTGATGGCAGCCTGTACTTCACCTCGGATAG
>NZ_CFDJES010000004.1:3570-10027 GCF_983723665.1 Cobetia sp.
AATGTAGTCCTGTGCCCTCGCATGCACCCAATGGCCAGCTAGGCATTGTGTGGCCATGGAGCGACACTGGGTCGACGCCAAGCGTTTATTGAACGATGACGCGCTGATAGAGCCTATCTCGCCCGTGCATCCAGCCTACGAACTCCTGCGTATGATCCAACGAATACGCCATCGTCGGAGCCTGCCGCCATGAACCAGCAGCCACCCCCAGCATCACGGACGTCCGCCAGCCGGGACTCCCTGTCGAGCACATGCACGCACCTGACGCGCGCTCCCTGGCTGAGCATCGTGATGCCGGTGCATGACGAGGCAGCCGGCATCGTGCAAACCCTGATTGCCCTGAGTCGCCTGCGCGCGGGCGGGGACTGTGAAGTGATCGTGGTGGATGGTGGCTCGACGGATGGCACCCCCTCACTGGCCCGACCGCTGTGTGATGCCGTGCTGAGCAGTGAGCCGGGCCGGGCACGCCAGATGAATGCCGGAGCCGCGCGTGCACGCGGAGAATGGCTGCTGTTTCTGCATGCCGATACCGACTTGCCCGACAATGCGCTGGCATTGCTCAAGGAGGCCATCACGACGCATCGCCGCAGCGACTGGGGCCGCTTCGATGTCAGCATCAAGGGCGAGTCGCCGTGGTTACCGATGATCGCCGCCATGATGAATCTGCGCTCGCGGCTGACCAGCATCAGCACGGGCGACCAGACCCAGTTCGTGAAGCGCTCGACCTTCGAGGCCATCGGCGGCTTTGCCGACATGCCACTGATGGAAGATATCTGGCTGAGTGCCCAGCTCAAGCATCTGACTCCGCCAATGAACCTGGCGGCGCGCGTCACGACCAGCGGTCGACGCTGGGAGACCCACGGCGTCTGGCGCACCATCGTCAAGATGTGGGGACTGCGGCTGGCGGCCTGGTGTGGCGTCTCCCCTGCACGCCTGGCACGCCTTTACGGCTATCGCGCCGCGGCGCAGGCCTGTGAGCAGCGCGGCATGCCACATGCGTGATGCGGTGTTGCCTACCTTGCCCACCGCTGATGCCGCGTCAGAGGTGCGCCCGACTCTCATCATCTTCGGTCGCCTGCCCATCGCCGGCCACTGCAAGACACGCCTGATCCCCGCACTCGGCCCCGAGGGCGCAGCTCGACTCTATGCGCGGATGCTGAGCCATATCGTTGACCACGCCTGCGCCGCGCGCCTCGGCAAGGTCGTGGTGATGCTGACGCCCTCTGCCGAGCCGTCGAGTCAGGCACCTGAACAGGCGGCTCTGCGGGCAGCGCTGGAAGCCCGGCTGCGAAGCGTTGTCGATGCCACTGCCGACCTCACCTTCGAGGCACAGCCGCAGGGGGAGCTCGGTGAGCGAATGTCCCGGGCCATGGCCCGACATCTGCCCGAGGGGCCGGTGTTGCTGATGGGCTCCGACCTGCCAGCGCTGGATAGCCAGCGGCTGCGCGAGGCAGCCCACAGACTGCGCACTCACGACGCGGTGCTGCAGCCCACCGACGATGGTGGCTATGGCTTGATCGGCCTCAAGGCGCCCTGCCCGCAAGCCTTCCTGCTGCCCCACTGGAGCCATGCCCATGTCTGCCGGGACACTCTGGCGCTGCTGGCCCGGGCGGGGAGAACGGCCGCTTGCCTGCCGACCAGCTGGGATGTCGATGAGCCGCGTGACCTTGCGCGACTGTCGCGCCACCTGCCGGCACTCATGGCCGACCTTGCCGCTTGAGACTTTCCATAAATAAGCCCGCTTGAGGCTCATCACAGGTTCGGCATGCCTCCCAAAGTCGTATGCATTTTTGCTCACACTGCCCTTCTTCTGCGCCTCAGGGCTGTTACACTCGCTGCATCGTGACTCATATGTCACAGCTTGACGGGGTGCCGGTAAGACCGGCTGAGATGTCATGCGCAGGCAACGTCCTTGCGTGAATGACGATCCCGCCGAACCTGATCCGGCTAGTACCGGCGTAGGGATCAAGCGCGAAGCGATGCCACTCGATATCGTCACCACTTTCTCACGGTGACTGTCGGCACCTCCCCCGCTTTTCCCCTGCTCCTGTTCCGGTACTGGCCACGCTTGCGCCAGAGACCTGCCGCCCCATCACGGGTCGTCAGCACGCTCACCGAGGGATGCGTCATGCCTAGTTTCAACGACCTGACCAGTGCCTGCGCCGAGGAATGGCGTGACTATCTCGAGCACGACTTCGTTCGCCAGCTGGGCGAAGGTCGTCTGCCGGAGGAGTCCTTCCGCCATTACCTGCAGCAGGACTACCTGTTCCTGATCCACTTCGCGCGTGCCTGGGCGCTGGCCGCCTACAAGAGCCGCACCCTCGCGGAGCTGCGTCAGGCCACGGCCAGTCTCGACACCATCCTCAATACCGAGCTCGATCTGCATATCGGCTACTGCAGCGAGTGGGGCATCAGCGAGGATGACCTGAGCGAGCTGCCGGAATCCCGCGCCACCCTGGCCTATACCCGTTACGTGCTCGATTGCGGCCAGCGCGGCGACCTGCTCGATCTGCACGTGGCGCTCGCGCCCTGCCTGATCGGCTACGGCGAGATCGCCGAGTGGCTGCTCGATCAGGACACCACCGAGATCGAGAACAACCCATACGCGGACTGGATCGCGATGTACTCAAGCGATGACTTCAAGGAAGCCGTCGAAGCCGAACGTGAATGGCTGGATGCGCGTCTCTCGGAAGTCTCGGAGCGCCGACTGGGTGAGCTGGTCGATGTCTTCCGGGACGCCACGCGACTCGAGATCGACTTCTGGCAGATGGGCCTCGATCGCGCTTGAGTCATCACAGACTGACGTCCCGGCACTCGCCATGAGCCGCTCGGGATGACGCCATCCCCATGGATGGCACGACTGACAGGCCAACAGAGCCTGGATGCGAGAATGCTCCCCGTGGCAAGCCTGACGCTTCGGGCAACACCCTCGCATTGAAATCTGCACACGCTTGACGGGGTGCCGGTGGAACCGGCTGAGATCCTGCATGCATGCTTCGCCGCCCTGACGCGCGAGCTTGCCAGCAAGGGGTCCCGTGGAACCTGAACCGGTTAGGACCGGCGTAGGAATCAAGCTGATGGCCAGCCGCTGCGCGCGGCCGCCTCGCTCCCGGGCCACCTGCTGGCAAGGAGTCGGCGACGACCATCCTCTCCCTGCGCACGGTCTTCCCATGATGACGTCAGCCGTGACGTCGCCCTTTGAGGAGACCTGCATGAGCACTGCCCCGACGACACAAGACCCGCAAGCCACCAACGCCGCCGAGTCACCGCTCGCCTCGCAGCCTGAGGCTGCCCCCAAGGCACGTGCGCGTGCCGGTCGCAAGGATGGCAGCCGCCATCTCGCCAGCGAAGCACAGGTCGACGCCGCCGCCATCGCACCGCTGAGCGGCTCGCGCAAGATCTATATCGAAGGCTCCCGCCCGGACATCCGCGTGCCCATGCGCGAGATCGGCTGCTCGCCGACCCAGACCTCCAGCGGCCTGGAAGAGAACCCGCCGATCGTCGTCTACGATACCTCCGGCCCCTACACCGATCCGGCGGTCGAGATCGACATCCGCCGGGGCCTGGCGCCGCTGCGCGAGAAGTGGATCGAGGAACGCGGTGATACCGAACAGCTCAATCAGCTGAGCAGTGAATATGGCCGCGTGCGCCAGGCCGACCTGCGCCTGTCGTCCCTGCGCTTCGAGCTGGACCACCGCCCGCGTCGTGCCCTGCCGGGCAAGAATGTCACCCAGCTGCACTACGCGCGCCAGGGCATCATCACCCCGGAGATGGAATACATCGCGATTCGCGAGAATCAGCGTCGTATCGCGCTGCGTGAGGAATATCAGGGCAGCGAAGCCGTCGAGAGCATTCTGGGCCACCAGCATCCGGGCCACAGCTTCGGCGCCAACCTGCCCGACGAGATCACCGCCGAATTCGTGCGTGAGGAAGTCGCCCGCGGCCGCGCCATCATTCCCGCCAACATCAATCACCCGGAAAGCGAGCCGATGATCATCGGCCGCAACTTCCTGGTGAAGGTCAACGGCAACCTGGGCAACTCGGCGGTCACCTCCTCCATCGAGGAAGAGGTCGACAAGATGACCTGGGCGATCCGCTGGGGTTCCGACACCGTGATGGATCTCTCGACCGGCGCCAACATCCACGAGACCCGTGAATGGATTCTGCGCAACTCTCCCGTGCCCATCGGCACGGTGCCGATCTATCAGGCGCTGGAGAAGGTCGATGGCGTGGCCGAGAACCTCGATTGGGAGATCTTCCGCGACACGCTGATCGAGCAGGCCGAGCAAGGCGTCGACTACTTCACCATCCACGCCGGCGTCCTGCTGCGCTATGTGCCGCTGACCGCCAGCCGCGTGACCGGCATCGTCTCGCGCGGCGGCTCGATCATGGCCAAGTGGTGTCTGGCGCATCACGAGGAAAGCTTCCTCTATCGCCACTTCGAGGACATCTGCGAGATCTGCAAGGCCTACGACATCAGCCTGTCACTGGGCGATGGCCTGCGCCCGGGCTCGGTGGCCGATGCCAATGACGCCGCCCAGTTCGGTGAGCTCGAGACGCTTGGCGAGCTGACCAAGATCGCCTGGCAGCACGATGTCCAGGTCATGATCGAGGGCCCGGGTCACGTGCCGATGCACCTGATCAAGGAGAACATGGACAAGCAGCTCAGCGAGTGTGACGAGGCGCCCTTCTACACCCTCGGCCCGCTGACCACCGACATCGCCCCGGGCTACGACCACATCACCTCCGGCATCGGTGCCGCGATGATCGGCTGGTTCGGCTGCGCCATGCTCTGCTACGTGACCCCCAAGGAGCACCTGGGCTTGCCCAACAAGGACGACGTCAAGACCGGCATCATCACCTACAAGATCGCCGCGCATGCCGCCGATCTGGCCAAGGGCCACCCGGGCGCGCAACGCCGTGACAATGCGCTCTCCAAGGCACGCTTCGAGTTCCGCTGGGAAGACCAGTTCAATCTGGGCCTGGACCCGGACACCGCGCGCAGCTTCCACGACGAGACGCTGCCCAAGGACTCGGCCAAGGTCGCCCACTTCTGCTCCATGTGCGGGCCGAAGTTCTGCTCGATGAAGATCACCCAGGAAGTGCGCGATTACGCCAATGAGCATGGTCTGACCGGCGATGCCGACAGCGTGATGGCCGGCATGCAGGAGCAGGCCGACAAGTTCAAGCGTGAAGGCAGCCAGCTCTATCAGGAGGTCTAGCCAAGTGCCTGACGCACAGGAAGGCTGACATTCCGAGCGACACAAAAAACGCCCCGACCAGTGATGGTCGGGGCGTTTTCGTCACATCCTGCCACACGCTCATGACATCTCATGAGCGTGACAGAAGGCTCACGTGCGGCTGGTGACTTCCAGCAGGTGATAACCGAACTGGGTCTTCACCGGGCCCTGCACGGTGTTGATCGGGGCGCTGAACACGACTTCGTCGAATTCCTTGACCATCATGCCCGGGCCGAAGGCACCCAGGTCGCCGCCACTGCGGCCGGACGGGCAGGAGGAGTGCTCGCGAGCGGCATCAGCGAAATCGCGGCCGTTCTCGATTTCGGTCTTGAGAGCTGCACACTGTTCTTCGCTGGAAACGAGAATATGACGCGCTGTGGCCTGTGCCATGTCTATCACCTGTCACTGATCGAATAAATGCCGCCGGCAATCACCGGCGGCGTGGCAGGTCATTGTGGCCCAAGGCAGCGCTCGCCGCTAGCGTCGCGCGCCTCCCCACCTGCTCAGCGATATCCCAGACACGCGAACGCCCACCCGGAAGACCGGATGGGCGTTGGGGACGCTCGCCTGAGAGCGTCGGCAGCAGTCGCTTACTTGGCGACTTTCTGCATGGCCTCGGAGGCGGACTTGGCGTTGCTTTCTGCCAGTTCCTGACCTTTCTTGGCGTATTCCTGGTTCAGCTCGACCACTTTCTGGGTGTCGTTCTGCAGCTTCTCGCCCAGAGTCTTGACGGTTTCCTGCTGCTCCTTGACGAAGTTCTTCAGACCTTCGCTGTCCTTGATCTCGAGCATGGAACGCGCCTGGGTCAGGGAAGCATCAGCATAGGACTTGGTCAGTTCCATCTGTGCGCCGATCAGCTTCTCGCTGTAATCGATGCTCAGGGCGCTGAACGCACGCAGCGGAGACAGGAACATATCGTCGAACTGCTGAGCGGACTTCTCGAAGTTGGCATTGAACATGTAGGCACCCTCCAGGGTATTGGCATCACGCTGAAATGAACCGGAGCGTTGCTCCGTTCGGTTATCAGGACTGAACCGGGCTGGTGCACCGTAGTGACCGAGCCATCATTATCAAGCCGTCACTATCGAGCCGTCGCGGTCAGATAGTGCTATCGACCAGGTTCCATCCTCGCTGCAACGCAGCATAAGACAGTCTTTGTTGCACTGCAACATCAAAAACATCGCAACGACTGATCTGTACGCCCTGGTTGATGCAGT
>NZ_CFDJES010000004.1:10127-11372 GCF_983723665.1 Cobetia sp.
CTCACTGGCATGAGGCGTCGCGACAGCGTTTGCAGAGCAGGCGCCCGCCCAGCGCGCGTGCCTGATCTGCCTGGCGACAGAAGTCGACACTCTGGGTGGAAAGCCATCGCCGACAGCCCTGACAGCGCGGCAAGCCTTCCTCATCCTGCGACTGGGCGGAAGACGCGCCTTGCTGATTGTCGGCCGCAGCACCCGGCTGCTCGCCTGCCGCCTGCGGGCTAGCGGGGCCTTCTCGGCCATCCTGATCCAGAGCCTGGTGCCCGGGCTGCCAATGCGCGGCCTGCAGCCCTCGGCCCCCAAAACCGCACTGCCGTTTCAGGGCAGCCGTAGATGTCACGCCACGCTGGACCGCCAGCGTCGTGTCATCCGACGCCCCTTCCATGTCATCGGACTCTGCCGCCATGGCAGCGCTATCGCCTGAGGCCCGCGCCAGTTCTTCAGGCGATAGCGGCGGTTGCCATAGATAGGCCAGCGGGGATACCTGAGTGGCAGCGTCGCCCTCCGTCGCGCGCGTGCCAGCGGCCAGGCCCAGCTCCGCCACCCAATCCGTATTGGGGGCCACATGCTGGGTCGCGATGGCGCGCCCCAGCTGGCGCAGGCGGCGCTGATCGAGGCGGTGGGTAAAACTGCGCAGCCGTGTCACGTAAGCGGTCTTGCCGCTCACCTGCAGGCACTGACGCTTGAGGCGCGCGAAGGACAGCAGCGCACGACTGTCCACGATATCTTCCGGCGGCCGGCTGACCTGAGCCGCATCGGCCACCACGATGCGATAGCGCAATTGCGGCTGCAGGGTCATCCCCAGGCGCACAGGCAACAACGAGGAGGCCTCCAGCCATTGCACGATGGCGCGGCTACGCTCAGGGATCGCCTGCAAGGGACACGGCGTCACGGCATGCGCCATGACGCCATCTTCGCCTGAGGGTGTCTCGCCGCCCTGCGCGACTCGTCCGCTATGGGCCAACAGCTCACCGAAGGGGGTGATCGAGAGCGTCAGATCAAAACAGGAGGCATCCAGCACCCAGACCTGCATGAGGCTGTTGATCAGCAGGTGATCGATCTCGATCACGCCCTCTGCCTGCGCCAGCCGCACATCATGCAGCACGACCCAATCATCCCGCGTCCCCAACAAGGCATCCAGCTGGCTTGCCAGCGCACGGCGACGCGCCTGACGGGCACGTATCGCACGCAGGGCCTCCAGCACCTTGTGGCGCTCGGGCGCGGCAAGCGCAGCATCCTGCGCCAGCA
>NZ_CFDJES010000004.1:11472-13366 GCF_983723665.1 Cobetia sp.
CCAGCAGGTCGTATTCCCGTGAATCGCAGTCCTTGATCAGCATGGGCGCCTCTGGATTAGAGCATTCATATATAACTCAGTGTAGTGCTCTATTCGCAATCTTTCTTGCCTCTGACTCCGCGGGAGAATCCGCCAGCGGATAGCGGATGACAGTGAAGAAGGCTGAGGGTCATCACTCCTGCGCTGTCTGAGGCGCGGCCTCCCGGTAGGGCAGCATTGCCGTCACCTGCTGACGCGCCTTGCTGAGCCAACGTGCCTCCTCCTCGACCGCCTCTGCCACCGCCTCCTGAAGCCCGGGATGCATCAGCCAATGCAGCGACCCGGTGGCATACGCCGCGAAACCGCGACTGATCTTGTGCTCACCCTGGGTGCCGGGATCGAAGCGCTTGAGCCCTCGCTGCAGGCAGAATTCGAGCCCCTGGTAATAGCAGACCTCGAAGTGCAGACAGTCGGCATGGACTTCGCTGCCCCACCAACGACCATACAGGCAATCACTGCCGATCAGACACAAGGCTGCCGCCACCGGCGCGCCCTGCTCATCTCGCGCCTGCACCAGCAGCAACCGCTCGGGCATGCTGCGCCTGAGCTGCTGGAAGAAATCGAGCGGCAGATAAGGGCGCTGGCCGCGCTCGAGATAGGTCATGCAGTAGCAGCGGTAGAAGGCCTCGATATCGTCAGAGCCAATCTGCGCTCCCTCGAGCCTGGCCAGCGTGAAGCCTTGCTCGGCGACCTTGCGCCGCTCGCGCCGGATCTCCTTGCGCCGTTTGGAACGCAGACTCTCAAGCCAGGTGGCAAAGTCCGGCTCGCCGCGTGACTGCCAGTGATATTGCATCCCGGGACGCGAAATCAGCTCCGGAATCGCCGCCTGCCAGTCTTGCCGCTCCTCTGCCGAGACAAACAGCAGATGAAACCCGCTGTGCTCATAACGACGTAGCGCGCTACCCGGCTCAGCCGCGGGTGCGATGCCAGCCTTGAGATGCGGCCATAACCACTCAAGCAAGGCACGCCGGGCTGCGGGCGACGCCAACTGTGGCGAGGTGACAAGGCGTGGGCCATCGCTGGGAGTGAACGGCACGGCAGTCAACTGCTTGGGATAATAGCGCCCACCGGCCTGCTCCAGGGCCTCCGCCCACTGCTGGTCGAACACATATTCGCCACGCGAGTGCAGCTTGAGATAGCGCAGCAGCCCCGCCAGCAAGCGGCCGTCGGCGTCTCGCACTACCAGATGGGCAGGATGCCAGCCACTGCCGGCGCTGGCCGCACCGCAGCTTTCCAGCGCGCTCAGATAGGCATGCTGCAGAAAGGGATAGTCATCGCCTGCCAGCGCATTCCATTCACTGGCGGTGAGGGCGTCGAGGGAATCCAGCACCTCCAGGCGCCAGCCCTGCTTCTCTGCGGCATCTGCGGCGCTCGCAGCCTGCTGCTGGTCTGTTACCGACCCTGGCGCCGCCGGTGCCGCCGCCCCTGTCGCAGCCTCATCCTCTGCCTGCCATTGCCCTGTCACCGCACTCTCCTCATAGTCTTGCCATGCCCACCGCTGGTGCAGACATGCCGCACATCCCAGGACATGCTAGTGTGTCGTCATGATGCAGGACAACGAGACCCACATGACAGAGACTCCCACGCCGCCCGACGATACGTCCACGAGCGGCTCACAGCCCCAGGGGCGCGCTCAAGAGTCCTCGCAAGGGCCCTCTCAAGGGCCTTATGCGCCGACCCCGCCCGCGCAGGACACCCACGCCAGCACGAATCTCATGGCAGTGGCCGCCTTTGCCCTGAGCGTGCTCGGCTGCCTGCTCGCGCCTGCGGCACTCGGCGGCGTCGTGTGTGGCCACATTGCGCGCAGCCAGATCCGCCGCAGTGGCGAAGCCGGTGACAGCTGGGCCCTGGCCGG
>NZ_CFDJES010000004.1:13466-14795 GCF_983723665.1 Cobetia sp.
GGCACTCCGGCTTGAACGTGCAGCGCGCCTGCACGGATAATGCGTCGACATTGCTTCCCCGTGCCAGCGGGGCATGCCTGCCTCTCGCAGCGTCTGCCCTGCCAGCGATTCCGGTTCCCCCGAGCCGCCTTGATACTGAGCGAGCCTCGATGTTGTACTCGATTCTCGATAATGATTTCTACAAGTTCACCATGCAGAACGCCGTGGTGAAACTGTTTCCGTATGCGCGCGCTCGCTACGCCTTCATCAACCGTGGCGAGCATTCGTTCCCGCCGGGGTTCGGCGAGGCCTTGCGCATCGCGGTAGACAACATGGCCGAACTGGCATTGAGCGTGGAAGAGAAATCCTTCCTCGAGCTTCACTGCCCCTTCCTGGACCCGACCTACCGCGACTTCCTGGCGGGCTTCCGCTTCGATCCCTCCGAAATCACCATCACCCAGACCGGTGATGAGCTGGAGGTGCATATCGAAGGCTACTGGTATCGCACCATCCTGTGGGAAGTCCCGCTGATGGCGATGATCAGCGAGCTCTGGTATCAGCTGGGCGGAGATCAACGCGACAGCGATCAGGCCCTGCGCGACAGCACCCTGGCCAAGATCGAGCACTACAAGCGTCTCGGCATCCGCGTGGCGGAATTCGGCACTCGTCGTCGTCACTCCTACGATGTGCACGACAAGGTGGTCGCGGGTCTCAAGGACCACGGCCGCGGCTGCTTCATCGGCACCAGCAACGTGCACATGGCACAGCGCCACGGCATCAAGCCGATCGGCACGCACGCCCATGAGTGGTTCATGTTTCATGCCGCGCGCTTCGGCTTCAAGATGGCCAACATCCTGGCGCTGGAGAACTGGGTCAAGGTCTATCGCGGTGACCTGGGGATCGCCCTGTCTGACACCTTCACCAGCCAGGCCTTCTTCAAGAGCTTCGACAAGAAGTTCGCCAAGCTGTTTGACGGCGTGCGCCACGACAGTGGTGACCCCATCGACTTCGCCGAGACCACCATCCGTCACTATGAGTCACTGGGCATCGACCCCAAGACCAAGACCATCGTGTTCTCCGATGGTCTGGACACCGACAAGGTCGATCGCATCGTGCGCTATTGCGCCGGACGTATCGGCATGTCGTTCGGTATCGGCACCAACTTCACCAATGATGTCGGCCCGCAGCCGATGAACATGGTGATCAAGATGACCGAAGCCCGTCCCGAGGGCCAGGAGTGGGTGCCGGTGATCAAGCTGTCCGATGTCTCGAGCAAACACACCGGCGACCCCGACATGATTCGTCTGGCGCACCAGGTGCTGTCGCTCAAGGAGCTGGATTGAAGCGCGC
>NZ_CFDJES010000004.1:14895-18417 GCF_983723665.1 Cobetia sp.
TTCTTCGGTGTCTTGAAGACCTCATTGAACAGGTTGAGCATGACCTGCCAGGAAGCCGAATCCGCGGCCGCGTCATAGCCCAGCGGCAGATCGTACTTGGCCGCCTTGGCATTCGACTCCGGATTGGTGAAGGCGTGCTTGGCGCCCGGATACTGGATCAGCGTGGTGCGCGTCTCGAGTGACTGGAAGGTCGCGACCAGCTTGTCGAGATCCTCCTGCGCCACCAGCGTATCTGCCGCGCCATTCTGGATCACGACCCGGCCGGCAAACGGCTCGGGCTCCGTCACGGCAATCGACGGGCTGCCATGGAAGCTGACGACCGCCTTGAGCGGCGCTCCGGTCAGCGCCATGTTGAGCACCACGGCACCGCCGAAGCAGTAGCCGATCGCCGCCATGCGCTCGCCATCGACTTCCGGGCGTGAGCGCAGCACCGCCAGCGCCGAATTGAAGCTGGATTCCGCCTTCGGCCAGTCGCTCATCACCGCAGAGGAGAAGGCGCCGGCCTCCTTGGGATGCTCGGCCGTGCGCCCACCGCCATACATGTCGACGGCCATGACCACGTAGCCAAGCCCTGCCAATTGTTCGGCGCGCTTGCGGGCGTAGCTGTTCAAGCCCCACCACTCATGCACCAGCAGGATACCGGGTCGACGCCCCTGCGCCTTGGCATCGCGTGCGATCAGGCCTACGTGCTCCTCACCATTGGCCCTATAGGTCACCGTCTCCGTGACCACCTGCGGCCCCTCGAGACGATTGACCAGCGGTGCATCCTCGGCGGCCATGGCCTGTCCGGCGGAAAATACCGACTGTGCAAACAACAGGGTGCCAGCGCACCAGCCACGTAACATTCGCATCGCCTACTCCTTGTATGACGTGATCCACTTGCATGACGCGATCCACAACCCGAGACACCGGCTGCAGGTGTGCCCGATTGATCACCGGTATTGGCTCAATTGTCCTCGCTCAAGGACTGCGATGCCAGCACCACCCGATCGCGACCGCTGCGCTTGGCACTGTAGAGCGCCATATCGGCACGGTGCAGGTAGCCATCCCGGGTCTCCCCCGGCAGCGGTGTCGCCACTCCCATGCTGATGGTGCAGCGCAGTATCAGCGACTTGAAGCGCACCTCCAGCGCCGCGATCTGCTGTCGCAGGCGCTCGGCCATTCCGACACCGGTGGCGGTACCGGCATCGGTGAGCAGGACGGCAAACTCCTCGCCGCCCAGACGCGCAAAGCAGTCATCGCGCCGCAGCTGGGCACGACACGCCTCACCAAGACTGATCAGCACCTGATCGCCCGCCGCATGGCCGTGAGTGTCATTGACGCGCTTGAAGTGGTCGATATCAAACAGGATCAACGCCATCTGCTCCCGCGATGACGAGCTCAGCAGGGTGTCGAGCGTGTCGAGGAAGCTGGCCCGGGTCATGGCGCCGGTCATGGCGTCCGTCATCGCTTCATGCTCGCGACGCTGCTCGACCAGCTTGCGCTCATGAATGTTGCGCGACACCGACAGCACGCGCTGATAACGCCCGGTGGCGGGGTCCATCGAGGGCGTCGAGATCGACTCGAACCACAGCGTATGCCCAGCCTTGTGTTGAATCCTGAAGTCGACTCGAAACACTTCGCCGAGACAGGCGGCACGATGGACCTCCTGCGCGATGCGCAGCATGTCATCGGGATGGATCAGCTGCTTGATCTCCTGGCCGATGATCTCCTGCGGGCGATAACCGCAGAGCTTTTCCACCGAGGGGCTGATGTACTGACAGATGCCGTGGGAGTCCTCGATGCTGACCAGATCGCTGACGGAGTTGAGGATGAAGCGATAGCGCTCCTCGCTCTGGCGCAGCTCATCCTCGATACGGTATCGAGCGGTGGCATCGTCACAATAGCCATGCCAGATCACGCCGCCCTCGGGGGAGTCGATCACCTGCGGCAGCCCGACACACGCCAGCCTGCGCTCCTGACCATCCGGATGCTGATAGCGTATCTCCGCCTCCCAGGGCGATTGCTGCCGGGCACTGGTCTGCAGTGACATGAGCAGCTGCTCACGCTCGCGACCCGCGATGCGCGCCAGCAGCAGCATGGGGTCGTCGATGACGGCCTGCGGGTCGAGCCCCAGCACTTGCGAGGCAACTGGCGAAAGGTAGGTATAACGCAGCTCGCCCTCCTGGCTCAGGCGACACTGGAAGACGACGCCGCGCATCTGCTGGACAAGGTTGTCCAATTGGCGCCGATGCGCTTCGCGCTGGGTGACATCACTGAGCTTGCCGAGCACGGCGGTGACCTCTCCCACAGGCGAGTAACTCAGCTGCATGTCATCCTGGAGATAGCGCTTGCGCCCATCCACATGCACGAAGGCGTAACACAGACTCAGACGACTATGGCGCTCCCGCACGGCCTCATCAAAGCGCTGCTGACAGATGGTCAGCTCATCCGGCGCCAATCGGGCCTGCCAGAGACCCGGGCTGGCCATCAGCAGGTCATGTGAAAGCCCGGTGAGCGCCTCGCTGCCTGCCGACAGATACTCCAATTCCTCTGGCGGCCATTCACCAGCGGTCGCGTAGTGCGCGCCGGGTGTCTCATCCACCCGCCGCGCCAGACGTTGCTGTTGATCGATCACATGCTCGAGACGTTGATGTACCTGGGTGATGTCGCGCGCCATCACGGCCACCTGACGCCCCTCGTCGGCGAGTGAGCGTCCCAGACTGACCATCTGCACGGATAACCTGGATTCCCCCCGCGGCAGCGACAGGCTGATATCGCATTGCCAGGGTTCGGCTCTCTCCAGGCTACGCAGGACATGAGGGAGGTAGAGGTGCTCAAGCGAGAGGCGGGAATGCGCACAGGCCGCATCGTGATAGAGATGCCAGGCCGGGTTGGCATGACTGATCACCAGGCTCTCATCCTTGAGCAGCAGGATCGCCATCGGGTCACGGCTGCGCACCATCATCAGACGATAGGCACGCGCCAGCTGCTGCTCCTGCTCATTGGCCTTGTCACGCTGCGTGATATCCGTCACTCGTCCACACAGCGGATGCCCCACACCGGAACTCCACAGACATTCCTCGAGCAACAACATCTGCCCGCTGCGGTCGCGCATGCGATACGTCGTGCGCTCGACCCGCCCCATCGAGGCGCGAAAGTCACTCAACCGCTGCCGGTCGGCGGTGATCACCAGCGAAAGCCAGAGCTCCGGCTGCTTGAGAAAATCCCGCACCGTATATCCCAGCAGGCGTTCCGCCGCTGCATTCATGGCAATCAGGCGCTGACCATCAGCACTGAGCGTGAACAACACATCTGCCACGACAGCATAATGATGCTGCAGCAAACGACTATCCGCGAATGATTCAGGCAACGTGAAACCCCTTCTCTGTCATGCGGTTTGCTCAAGAATGCCCTATCCATGGCGCTGGCAGCCAGCAGTACCCCCAACGCTTGGTTGCGCGAAGATCCGGGCAGATGACGGCATATGAACGATTGCGACCTTTGCCTTTGCGTCTGACTATCTCCCTTATCGGCAGCGCA
>NZ_CFDJES010000004.1:18517-29465 GCF_983723665.1 Cobetia sp.
CAGAGCTGGCCTGGAAAGATCTAGCCTTGCGCGGAACGCGGCATGGCATCGTCGATGAGCGCGGAGGACGGGGCATCAGGTGCGCCGCTGCGGCCGTCGTTGCCCTCGCCAGCCGGCTGGGCGGTAGCGCGCGGGGCCTTGCGCTTGTGACGCCGCGACTGCCTGCTGTCCTTGTCCTGCTGGGCGGAAGGCGCCTTGACCGGCAGGCGCGCCCGCAGGTGCTCGAGCAACGCGCGAAAATCATCCGGCTCCATGCCGATGCGCTCCGCTGCGACACTTTCCTGCCATAGCACATAGATCGCCGGCTGCTCACGCCCCAGGTCCATACCCACGACCTTGCCCTCGCGCTGGGTACGCGGGTCGCGCAAGGTAGCACCGATCAATTCATGAGCTTCGCGGATGGCATCGTGCATCTGAGACAGCCTGCTGTGGAAGTCGAGATAACTGCCGGAGAGTGTGCGGCAGTGTGGCAATACCTTCCCTGAATTGCGCACAACAATGGATCACTCGCAGGCCATAGGGCCGCCTGCATGATTTGACGTTGTCATGACCTGGCTCACTGATAGACGCAAGGCCAACAGGTGCGAAGTGTAACACACCGCCACAGTTTCGCTAATTTCACTCGACCGTGAATTACGATGACGACATGTTGACCACCTTTCTCGACGTATCAGTGCACGTTTCACACCACCTGACCCAACTCTGTCGCGATCGTGCTCAGAAAAGTTGCCATAAGGTCACGCCATTGACGCAAGACAACGACACTTTGCGCCTTGAAGCACCTCCCGCACTTTCGTGGTGCGCAAAAAAAACCTCTCCCATTGGGAGAGGTTCAAAAATGGATGACGCGATGTCATTCCGAGCAGCATCGAAGCCGGTCTTGGCGCCAACCCTGACCGACCACCGATTCAAAGGGGACGAATGGCATTGCCTTGTCCGTGGAGCCTGAGCGCGACGCGAGAATCCTCGGGCCACTCGTCCTCACCTGTTGGGAGCCTGCCCTCCTGTCTTGCCGACAGACTGACAGGCCCCCGAATTCTTGCTGTCCCGCGCGGCCTTGTCGGTTGATCGATGAGGGATCAAAGGCCGCGCGGGACTCACCAAGCGCTTACTTGGCGGCTTGCATTGCCAACGCAGTGTCGAGCATACGGTTGGAGAAGCCCCACTCGTTGTCGTACCACGCCATGACCTTGACCAGGCGATCTTCGCTGACGCGAGTGTGATTGCTGTCGAAGGTGGAAGAGTGTGCATCGTGGTTGAAGTCGATGGACACCAGCGGCAGCTCGTTGACGGCCAGCACGCTGGAGCCTTCGGCGGCCTTGGCCACGATGGCGTTGATCTCTTCGATGGAGGTATCACGCGACGCGGTGAAGGTCAGATCGACCAGCGACACGTTGATGACCGGCACGCGGATCGCCAGACCATCCAGCTTGCCGTTCAGTTCCGGCAGCACCAGACCCACCGCCGCGGCGGCACCGGTCTTGGTCGGGATCATGGAATGGGTCGCGCTGCGGGCACGGTACGGGTCGGAGTGGTAGACATCCGACAGGTTCTGATCGTTGGTGTAGGCGTGAATGGTGGTCATCAGGCCGTTCTCGATGCCGACTTCATCATTCAGCGCCTTGGCGACCGGCGCCAGGCAGTTGGTGGTGCATGACGCGTTGGAAACGACCTGATGCTCGGCCTTCAGCACATCTTCGTTGACGCCGAACACGACAGTTGCATCGGCATCGCCGCTCGGCGCGGAGATCAGCACACGCTTGGCGCCGGCTTCGATGTGCTTGGCAGCGGCAGCACGCTTGGTGAACAGACCGGTGCATTCCATCACCAGGTCGATGTCCAGGCTGGACCACGGCAGCTGGGCCGGGTCACGCTCGGCCAGGATGCGGATCTTGTCGTCACCGACGAACAGATTCTCTTCGTCGTGCGAGACAGTCTCGGCGAAACGGCCGTGGACGGTATCGCGGCTCAGCAGGTGAGCATTGAGCTTCGGATCACCCAGATCATTGATAGCGACGACCTGGATACGATCGTTGTACTGACCTTCATACAGCGCACGCAGCACGTTGCGACCGATGCGACCAAAACCATTGATGGCGACGCGTAATGTCATGACTCAACTCCTGTGGCGTATGGCGGGTGCAGGACCAGACCTGATCCAGGAACGAAAGCCTGCAATGCGTTCCGTGAAATTATCCTACACGCTTTTCCCATAATTTGGCCGAAAGTCGTCCAGTCTTCAAGCAGTTTTTTTGTTAAATTTACCGAATATTCCGAACAAAACCGTTTCTCGAGCGCCATGACGCGCTACTGTAGGCTACCCCGGTAACCGAACGACGCGACACGAGTGAGGCCAGAGGCTTTACACCGCCATCACCACTGGATAGCGTCGCCGGATAGCAGCACGCCCACACAGCGGGAAACGCTTTCTTTCGCCAGCCTCGGCGCCCTGCGCCGCCTGATACATGAGGTAAGAGCATGTCAGTCAACCAGACCGTAGAGCACGTGACCCAGCGCATCATCGACCGCTCCCGCGAACGCCGCGCCGCCTATGAGCAGTTGATGGAAAGCCAGCAGCGCCGCGGTGTACACCGCTCCGAGCTCTCCTGTGGCAACCTGGCGCACGGCTTTGCCGCCTGTGGCGAGACCGACAAGAATCGTCTCAAGCTGATGAACTCGGCCAACCTGGGCATTATTTCGTCATATAACGACATGTTGTCCGCCCACCAACCGTTCGAGGACTACCCGCGCATCATCAAGGAAGCTGTCCAGGCGATGGGCTCCACCGCCCAGTTCGCCGGCGGCGTGCCCGCGATGTGCGATGGCGTGACCCAGGGTCAACCGGGCATGGAGCTGTCGCTGTTCTCCCGCGACCTGATCGCCATGGCCGCCGCTGTCGGCCTGTCGCACAACATGTTCGATGGCGCCCTGTTCCTCGGCGTGTGCGACAAGATCGTCCCGGGCCTGTTCATCGCCGCCGCACGCTTCGGCCACCTGCCGACGCTGTTCGTGCCGGCCGGCCCGATGCCCTCCGGCCTGCCCAACAACGAGAAGGCGCGTGTCCGTCAGTTGTTCGCCGAAGGCAAGGTCGGCCGCGATGCGCTGCTGGAAGCCGAGTCCGCGTCCTACCACAGCCCGGGCACCTGCACCTTCTATGGCACCGCCAACTCCAACCAGCTGATGGTCGAGCTGATGGGCCTGCACCTGCCGGGCGCGTCCTTCGTCAATCCGGGCACCCCGCTGCGCGAAGCCCTGACGCGTCACGCCGCCGAGCAGACCATCCGCAACAGTGAAGTCGGCGGCGACTACCGTCCCTTCTATCGCCAGATCGATGCCCGCGCCATCGTCAATGCCATGGTCGGCCTGCTGGCTTCCGGCGGCTCCACCAACCACACCCTGCACCTGGTCGCGATGGCCGGCGCAGCGGGCGTGACCATCACCTGGGATGACTTCACCGAGCTTTCCGCGGTGGTGCCGAGCCTGACGCGCATCTACCCGAACGGCCAGGCCGACATCAATCACTTCCAGGCGGCCGGCGGCATGAGCTTCCTGATCCGTGAACTGCTCAAGGCGGGTCTGCTCCACGACATCCCCACCCAGGACGGCGGCACCCTGGCCGGCTATGTCCGCGAGCCCTTCCTCGAGAACGGCAAGCTGGTCTGGAAGGACGGCCCCACCGACAGCCTCGACGAGGATGTGCTGCGTCCGGTGGCCAACCCGTTCGCCCCGACAGGCGGCCTGACCGTGCTGGACGGCAACCTCGGCCGCGGCGTGATCAAGGTCTCTGCCGTCAAGGAAGAGCATCGTCTCGTCGAAGCGCCGGTGAAGCTGTTCAGCGACCAGGATGAGATGAAGGCCGCCTTCGAAGCCGGTGAGCTGGAGCAGGACATGGTCGCCGTGGTGCGCTACCAGGGCCCGCGTGCCAACGGCATGCCGGAACTGCACAAGCTGACGCCCTACCTCGGCATCCTGCAGGACCGCGGCTTCAAGGTCGCACTGGTGACGGATGGCCGCATGTCTGGCGCCTCGGGCAAGGTCCCGGCCGCCATTCACATGACGCCGGAAGCGCTCGACGGCGGCCCGCTGGCACGCCTGCGCGAAGGTGACGTGGTCCGCCTGGATGCCAATGCCGGCACCCTCACAGCGCTGGTCGATGAAGCCGAATGGGCCGAGCGCGAGGCCGAGACCATCACTCGCGACAGCTATCATCACGGCCTGGGCCGCGAGCTGTTCTCCGGCATGCGTTCACTGGTCGGCGGTGCCGAGGAAGGCGCCTCCAGCTTTGCTGGCTACGGCGACCTGCCGGGCAGCGGCCACGACCTGATGTGATGGGCGCACCCTGTCACTCTCCTGAGGCACTGACGCAAAGGAAGGATGCCGGACGATGACCCGCGACACCTCCCATCGCCTTGCTCTGGTAGGCGATATCGGTGGCACCAATGCCCGGCTGGCACTTGTCCAGCCGGGCAGCCACACCCTGCAGCACATCCAGACGCTCGCCTGCGCCGAGCATGCCGGGCTTGAGGAGGCCATCCAGGCCTACTATCGGATGCTGGGCCTGTCAGAGGCCGAGCAACCCGTCGAGGCCTGCCTGGCCTTCGCCTGCCCCGTGCATGATGAACGCGTCAGCATGACCAACAATCACTGGACGTTTCTCAAGCGCGAGGTGCGCGAATCATTGAGGCTTGAGCGCTTCAAGTGCCTGAATGATTTCACCGCCATGGCGCTGGGCGTGCCCCACATCGAGGCCAGCGAACGTCTGGCCATCGGTGAGGAGCTCACCGAAGGTAGTGGCGATGCGGCCTCGCCACGCCTGGTGATCGGCCCCGGCACCGGCCTGGGTGTCGCGGGTCTGGTGCGCGGCACGCACAACTGGATTCCTCTCGCGACCGAAGGGGGGCATGCAAGCTTCGCCCCCACCGACGAGATCGAGGATGGCCTGCTCGGCATCTTCCGCCGTCGCCATGGTCGCGTCTCGGTGGAGCGCCTGCTGTGTGGCCAGGGCATGCTCGAGATCTATCAGGCCCTGGGCGAGCTTCGCGGCCTGCCGACTCCCCTCGACAGTGCGGCCAGCGTCAGCCAGGCAGCGCATGAGCACCTGCATCACGATGAACCGCAGAATGCCCTCGCCTTTGATGCCGTGATGCGCTTCATGAAGATTCTTGGCGCGGTCGCCGGCGATGCAGCACTCACGCTGGGGGCGCGCGGCGGGGTCTATCTGTGTGGTGGCGTGCTGCCGCGCAACCTGGATCTGCTGATACGCAGCGATTTCCGCCACGCCTTCACCGACAAGAATCGTCTGAGCCGTTACAATGCCGCGATACCCACCTGGGTGGTGACCGCGCCGTGGACCGGCCTGCTGGGCGCCGCCGAGGCTCTGCACAATGAAGAGGTGGCATGATGCATCGCAACCTCCTGAACCATCGAGGTAGCTCGAGATGATCCCCGAAAGTCTGCGCGCACTGATCGCCGACACCGCTGGCCAACGCACTGTCGAATGGCAGGGCCGCTCGCTGTTGATCCTCAACCAGGAGTGGGGCGAGCTGGTGGTCTGCCACCAGGGGGCTCAGGTGCTGCACTATCAGCCGACGGGCGACTCTCCCTGGCTGTGGGTGACGGAAACGCCCGCCGCCCTGCCGGGCAGCATTCGCGGCGGCATTCCGCTGTGCTGGCCCTGGTTCGCGGATGAGTTCCCCGAGGGCGAAAGCGAACTGCACGGCCCCGCTCGCAAGGCCGACTGGCGCATCGATGCGGTGGACGAGGAAGAGGAAGGCGTCGAGATCCATGCCTCACCGGTCTCAGCGCTGCATGCCGCCCTCTCTCCGCGCGTGGTGATCTTTGCCAGCCGCCGCTTCCTCAAGGTCGAGCTGATCACGGAAAACCGTGGCGAGGCTCCGATCAAGATGACCGGCGCGCTGCATACCTACTTCGCAGTGGCGAATGCCTTCGAGTGTCGCGTCACTGGTCTGGCCGGCGCCAGCTACCTGGACAAGAGCCAGGACTTCTCGCGCTTCGACCAGCAGGGCGAACTGGGCGTGCGCGGCCCGCTGGACCGCATCTACCAGACCAGCCAGGTTCAGGTGCTCGAGGACGGCAAGCGTCAGCTGCGCATCGCCAAGCAGGGCTCTGACTCCACGGTGGTCTGGCATCCCGGTGACGCGCCGCCGGCCGACACCAGCGTCGAGAATGCGCGCAGCTTCCTGTGTGTCGAGACCGCCTGCACGCGACTCGATCCGGTCTGGCTGCCGCCGGGCGCTCAGCATCTGCTGGCTCAGCACATCTCACCGCTGAGCGGTGATGAGGCAAGCGGCGAGTGAATGACAGCCGGCCACGCGACTCACGGCGTGGCCGGCACCTTGCGCACCTTGTCGGCCAACCGAGAGCTCTCGGCGCCTGAATCGTGTCATCCACACGACTCCCGACTGACAGTGACTTTCGCCTCGCCTGCAAGCGTGCGTCGGGCCGCCACAGAATGCGACCCGCCCCGATGAACTTCAACAACCCATACGATGGACACTTCCATGCTGCAATTGACCCGTAGTGTTTCCTGGCAGGCGCTGACCCGGCTGGGCGAGGTGACCCGCAACGACCGCATCCGCGATTACTTCGCGGCGGATCCCAAGCGCTTCGAGAAGATGAGCCTGCGCGTCGGCGGCCTGTTTCTCGACTACTCCAAGCACCACATCTCCGATGAGGTGATGGAGGCGCTGGTCGAACTGGCTGAGCACTCTGCACTCGTTCAACGTCGCGCGCAGATGTTCTCCGGCGACATCATCAACGTCACCGAGAATCGCCCGGTGCTGCACACCGCACTGCGCAGCCAGACCAACACGCCGGTCATCGTCGATGGCAAGGACGTGATGCCGGAAATCCACAAGACGCGCGAGCAGATCCGCGCCTTCTCGGAAGCCGTGCGCAGCGGTGAGTGGAAAGGCTTCGACGGCCAGCGGATTCGCGACGTGGTCAACATCGGCATCGGCGGCTCCGATCTGGGCCCCAACATGGCCTGCCGTGCGTTGCTCAAGCATCGCCACCCGGAAATCAATTTCCACTTCGTCTCCAACGTCGATGGCAACCACATCCAGAAGGTGCTCAAGCGCCTGGATCCTGCCACCACGCTGTTCATCGTCTCCACCAAGACCTTCTCCACCCAGGAAACCCTGCTCAACGCCAAGACGGCGCGCCGCTGGTTCCTGGAGCACGCCGGTCAGGATGCCGACGTCGGTGCCCACTTCGTCGCGGCTTCCACCAACCGCAAGGCGGCCAAGGAATTCGGCATTCGCGAAGAGAACGTCTTCGAATTCTGGGCCTGGGTTGGCGGTCGCTACTCCATGTGGTCTTCCATCGGCCTGCCCATCGCCCTGTCCATCGGCTATGAAGGCTTCATGGAGCTGCTGGAAGGCGCCCATGAGATGGACCAGCACTTCATCAATGCGCCGATGGCCGAGAACATGCCGGTCCTGATGGCGCTGATCGGCATCTGGTACATCAACTTCATGGGCGCCGAGACCCAAGCCATCGTGCCTTACGACCAGGCCCTGCATCAGCTGCCCGCCTTCCTGCAGCAGCTGGACATGGAATCCAACGGCAAGTCAGTCGACATCTTCGGCCGTCCGGTGGACTACAAGACCGGCCCGATCGTGTGGGGCGAGACCGGCTCCAACGGCCAGCATGCCTTCTTCCAGCTGCTGCACCAGGGCACGCGCTACGTGCCCATCGACTTCATCGCCTCGCTGAAGCCGGAGCCGGGTACCGAAGAGCACCACTTCGCGCTGATCACCAACATGCTGGCGCAGGCCAACGCCTTCATGGAAGGCAGCCAGGATGGCAGCAACCTCGATCCGCACTACAATTGCCCGGGCAACCGCCCGTCGAGCACCCTGCTGCTGGATGAGATGACCCCGCGCAACCTCGGCGCACTGATCGCCCTCTACGAGCACAAGGTCTTCGTGCAGGGCGTGATCTGGAACATCAACTCCTTCGACCAGTGGGGCGTGCAGCTCGGCAAGCGCATCGCCGGGGAAATCAGCGCGCGTATCGATACCGACGTGAAGGCCTTCGATCCGTCCACCCAGGGCCTGCTGGCGCTGGTCCGCGAGCACTTCCCTGCCGGTGGCGCCACCCAGGCGGATGACAGCAACGACAAGCCGGGCAAGAAAGCCAAAGGCTCCACGACGACCACTCGCAAGGAAACCTCCTCCTGATGACTCCGGTAATCGCGTTCGGCGAAGCGCTCGTCGACATGCTCTCCAACAAGCTCGGCGGCCAGGCCGTCGAGCAGGAAACCTTCACGCCCTACGCGGGCGGCGCACCGGCCAACGTCGCGGTGGCCTGTGCCCGTCTCGGCCTGCCGAGTCACTTCGTCGGCATGCTGGGTCAGGACAGCTTCGGTGACTTCCTGCACGACGAACTGAGCGCTCATGGCGTGCAGATGGATCACGTCAAGCGCACCAGCCATGCGCGCACCGCACTCGCCTTCGTGTCTCGCGATGAAGAGGGTGAACGCCGCTTCGACTTCTATCGTCCGCCGGCCGCTGACCTGCTGTTCCGTCCGGAGCACGCCGGGCCTGAGCTGTTCGCGACCCCCGCCATCTTCCACCTGTGCAGCAACAGCCTGACCGACGCCGGCATCGCGGACACCAGCTTCGTGCTGGCGTCACGCGCACGTGCTGCAGGCTCTCTGGTCAGCGTGGATGCCAATCTGCGTCACAACCTGTGGCCAAACCAGCAGGTCGATGTGACCCTGGTCACGCGCCTGCTGGACAACGCCGATATCCTCAAGCTGTCCCAGGAAGAGGTCGAGGCACTGACCGGCAGTCAGCCGCAGACCGACTGGCTCGAAGCGCGCCTGAAAGCCGGTGTGCGCCTGATCGTGCTCACCGATGGCCCGGGCGTGATCCGTGCCCTGGTGCGCAAGCAGAGCGGCGACATCGAGACCGTCAGCATCACGCCGCCCACCGTCAAGGCGGTCGATACCACGGCCGGTGGCGACGCCTTCATCGGCGGCTTCCTGTCAGCCCTCAGCGAAGCCGGCATCAATGCCGACAACCTGAGCGACTGGTGCGAAGACGAGAGTCATCTCAACGCCGCACTGGAGCGTGCTGCAGCCTGCGGTGCCTTCGCCGTGACTCGCCCGGGCGCCTATGCCGCACTGCCCAAGCGTGAAGATCTCGACGCCATGAAATGATGGCCGGATAATTGCGCTGACAGGTTATCCGCCAGCGCCATCATTTCCCTGAGAGGCGCATGATAAAAGCCCCTTTGATCATCAGATCAAAGGGGCTTTTTTCGTGACCATGACGCTAATGCTTGCGCATTGGCTACCCTCCCTTCATCGGACAGGGAGTCAGTCATCACAGAAGAGACAGACGTAAAAAAGCCGGCCCTGAGGGACCGGCTTTCGTTAGCTTGCTAGACGATTGAAGACGTCTTAGAAGCCGTAGTAGATGCCGACTGCAGCGCCGTCACTAGCATCGCCAGAACGATCGTACTGGGCGTATTCAATGTAGGTGTACATCGCGGAAGAGATGTTGTAAGTCACACCCAGGTTGAATTCGTTGAAGCTGTCGTCGCCACCGTTTTCAGTAGCCACGGTGGAAGCGTCTTCAGCGTCGACATACTGGTAGCCGCCGTAGACGTCGCCCATGCCGTAGCCGTAACGCGCGCCGATACCGTAGTAGTCGACGTCGGTGTCATCTTCTTCACCCGCGAAACGCTCAGCCTTGACGGCGATACGCAGGGCATCGACGGTGTACTGACCGGTGATACCGTACTGGTCACCGATGTCGCTGCCGTTGGTGGCTTCGAACTGGTCCAGGTTGTCATACACAGCGGCGAGGGAGAAACCGCCGACGGTGTACTTGGCACCAGCGAAGAAGGACGCCTGATTGGAATCGGTGATGTTCTCGTCTTCGCCATCGCCTTCGAAGTTGGAACCGACGGCGAACTGCATGCCGCCCATGACCGGAGACATGTACTGCAGCTTGTTGCCTTCACGAGTCTGGCTGTCGCCAGTGATCTGGGAGCTGGAGTCAGTCAGGTCGAAGTATTCGTTGTTGGAGATCGGATCCTGGATCCAGTCATCCATCAGCTGATCCCAGGAACCGATACGCGCGTCACCGAAGGAGCCCTTGGCACCGACGTAGGACTGGTCGCCATCGTTCAGGCCGTTGCCGCCGCCCTTGGATTCGTCAGCGTCGTATTCCCACTCAGCCTTGAAGTAACCAACGATATCGTCGTTGATCTTGTGCTCGCCCTTGGCACCGAAGGTAGAACCGTTGTCACCCAGTTCGCTTTCCGGATCACCGCCGAGCTGGTCGACATAAGTGTATGCCAGCTGCACGTTACCGTAGATGTCCAGCTTGGTACCGTCCTGGTTGTAGACAGTAGCAGCGGAAGCAGAAGTAGCAGCCAGGGCAGCAGCGCCGGCGATGGCAGTAGCCAGAAGTGTCTTTTTCATCGCGATAGTTCCTTAACTAGCGTTAACTGTTCGATCGTGTCTGCCGATGGCAGTGACCAAGGTTCCGGGCGCTTGATGACGCCTCTAAAACTCTGTGGCCTAGTTATTATCCAATGCTCGCAGGGAAACCATATACCGGGCTTTCAGGATGTGCAACAGAAAAAAACACTGTTTTCGATCACCACTCCTGAACCTATCCATCGGTCGGTTGTCTGGCGTGAGCATACTCTAGGGCTCAAGAATGAAGGATTCATGACAACCATGCGTCTTGACGCGGATTCCTGCATCACCGAGCGCATCGCTGAGCGTTAATCCCGGATTCATTGTGGAAAAACCTCGCTTGCGACAAAAGTCGCAGAACAAATACCCGTCAACTGCTGTGCTTGTCTGATGCCAAGTTGTGGTTTCCTCTCAGCTTTATCTTCATGAAAGGCACCGTCCCTGTGCCAATGATTCATTCATGAGTCTGCTATCAATATCGGTCATCAA
>NZ_CFDJES010000004.1:29565-33697 GCF_983723665.1 Cobetia sp.
TCATCAAATCCAGTCAACAAGCCCAGTCGCCCTCCCTGTCATCAAGCTCTGTCATCAAGCTCTGTCATCAATCAATCTTTCCATCGCACCTTGTCAGCAGGCAGTGATCCTCAACTGCTCAACCAGTTGGGCAGGAACAGCGAGATAGCCGGCACATAGGTGATCAACACCAGGAACAGCAGCAACAGCGACAACCACGGCAATGCTGCCCGAATGACCCAGGTCATCGGCTTGCCGGTGATCCCCGCCGTCACGAAGAGGTTCAGCCCTACGGGGGGTGTCAGCATGCCGATCTCCATGTTGACCACCATGATGATGCCGAGATGGATCGGGTCGATCCCCAGCTGCGTCGCGATGGGGAACAGGATTGGCGCCATGATCAGCAGAATGGCCGAGGGCTCCATGAAGTTGCCCGCCGCCAGCAGCAGCAGATTCATCACGATCAAGAAGCCCCACGCCGGCAGCCCCCAGCCGATGATGGTTTCGGCGATGGTGTGCGGAATGCGCTCCGTGGTCAGTACATGCGCGAACAGCATCGCGTTGGCGATGATGAACAACAGCATCATCGAGACGCGCGCGCCATCCAGTACCACCTTCTTGACCTCCTGATCGGTGAAGGACCCCAGAAGCCCGGCAGGCACCTGCCACAGCGCGCGCAACCCCGCACTCCCCCAGGCTTCGTTGCCCTTGCGCCACGGCACGTTCTTCAACGGCCCCATGTCGCGATAGCCCACCACGGCGATGAACCAGGCATACACCGTGGCCACGGCCGCGGCTTCGGTGGGACTGGCCACGCCGCCATAGATCGAGCCCAGCACGATGAAGATCAACATCAGACCGCCCATGGCGATCAGGCCAGAGCGCGCAAGCACCCGTACGCCGGGGAAAGGCTGAGCCGGCAACTTCTTGATCCGCGCCGCGATATAGATGGCGACCATCAAAATACCGCCCATCAGGAGGCCCGGAATCAGGCCGGCCATGAACATCTTGGCCGCCGAGACTTCCGTGGCGGCGGAATACACCAGCATCACGATGGACGGCGGAATCAGGATGCCCAGTGTCCCGGCATTGGTGATCACGCCCGCCGCGAAGGACTCGGTATAGCCCTGGCGCACCATGCCCGCGATCACGATGGAGCCGATCGCCGCCACCGTGGCCGGAGAAGAGCCGGACACGGCGGCAAACAGCATGCATGCCAATACGGAGGCCATCGCCAGTCCACCGCGCACGTGGCCGATGGCATCGGTGGCGAAGGTGATCAGGCGACGTGCCACGCCACCGGTCGAGAGAAAGGTGCTGGAGAGAATGAAGAACGGGATCGCCAGCAGGGTGTAGTGATGCGACAGGGCTTCGAACAGCTTGATCGCCACCGACCCCAGTGAGTCACTGGAAAACAGCAGGATCGTGGTGACACTCGAGAAGCCCAGCGCAAAGGCGATCGGCATGCCGAGAAAGATGCCGCCGAACAGCAGCGCAAACAGAGTGGCTATGGTCATCGTGGTGTTCCCTGATCACTGTCACGGCCAGCATCGCCGTTGTCTTGGCCATCCGGCGCGTCCGACTGCACCAGATGCATGCTGTCCTCGCCTTCGTCATGAAAGCCGAAGCCACTGGCATCGCCACGAATCACCTTCCAGCCCAGTACAGCAAAGCGCAGCATCAGCAGCAACATGGCAATGGGCAGAATGGTGAGGGCGTACCACTTGGGAATCGCGATGTCCTCAAGCTCGATGCCGATCATCTTCATCAGCGAGAGATATTCATAACTGCCGACCAGCAGCATCACGCAGTACGCCATGCAGATCGCCAGCGCCAGCAAGGTCGCCACGCGCTGCCAGAGCATCGGCAGCATCTTGACCACGACATCCACGCCGATGTGCGCGCCCTGCTTGACGCCCCAGGACACGCCGATCAGCACGAACCAGCCCGCCAGATACAGCGTGGCCTCCTGTGACCAGCTGATGCCGGTATTGAAGACGAAGCGCAACACCACCTCGACGAAGACCAGCAGCACCATCGCTACCAGCAGCAGCGAGAACAGCGTCTCTTCCGCCTTGTGAAGCCATCGTAGTGCCATGGCAAAAATCCTCATGTCGCTCAAGGACACTTGCCCCACGCGAGATCGCCGATGTCCTGGCGCTCAAGATGGGGCAAGTGATGGATGGCCTGATGGCTTACTGGTTGGCAGCTTCCGCGGCGTCGACGATGTCCTGGCCGATGTCGTCGGCAAACTCGCCCCATACCGGCTTCATGGCGTCGACCCACTGCTGACGCTGGGCATCGTCGAGCGTGATGATCTCGCTCTGGCCTGAATCGATGATGGCCTGCTTGGCCTCCATGTTCTTGGCTTCGGAGAGCTGGTTGCCGTAGACGATGGCCTCATCGAGCGCCGACTTGACCTCACCACGCACGTCATCCGGCAGGCCATTCCAGAAGCGCGCCGAAGACACCACCATATAATCCAGCACGCCGTGGTTGGATTCGGTGATGTACGGCTGCACCTCGAAGAACTTCTGGGAGTAGATGTTGGAGTAGGTATTCTCCTGACCGTCGATGGCCTTGGTCTGCAGCAGGATGAAGACCTCGGAGAACGGCTTCTTCAGCGAGACGGCATCCACCGCGTCAAACTGGGCCTCGAGCACATCGGAGGTCATGATGCGGAATTTCTTGCCGTCGGCATCCCCCGGTGTCTTGAGCGGCGATGACGCGGACAGCTGCTTCATGCCGTTATGCAGATAACCGAGCCCCACCAACCCCTTGGATTCCAGCGACGTCAGCAATGACTGGCCCGTCTCGCTGCTCTGGAAGCGTTCGACAGCGCCCATGTCCTTGAACAGGAAGGGCAGATCGAAGACCTGCAGCTGATCGGTATATTTCTGGAACTTGGACAATGACGGTGCCGCCAGCTGCACATCGCCCAGCAGCATGGCTTCCAGCACCTTGTCGTCCCCGTACAGCTGCGAACTGGGGTAGAGCTCGACTTCCACCTTGTCGCCCAGTCGCTCCTCCACCAGTTGCTGGAATTTCTTGCCCATCTGGCCCTTGGGGGTATTTTCCGCCACCACATGGGAAAACTTGATGGTGATCGGGTCGGCCATGGCCGTCGCTGAGGCAAACAGGATGGCAGCACTCAGGGCGGTCAGGGCTGGCTTGATAAGGCGCATGGCGAATCCTCTTGAATTGCGGATATTGTTGGTCTTGTAGGGCATTCGATATCCCGTCTGCGCGGCTCCGACACGAAGCCGCGCAGAGGTGCGGCGCGAGCAGGGATAGCCGAGACCCTGCGAGCATTGCGCCACAGCCGCCAGATAGACGAGACAATCCAGACAATTCAATAAGTTGAAGACGCACAGTTCGCATACAACTCGCGCACAAGTGAGCCGAATTCCGCGGGCCGCCGGCGATCTGTGAGGAGTTGTGCGGATTTCCGCCCACCAACGACAAGGCCCCTGTGCGGGAATCCGCACAGGGGCCTTGTCTGTTAGCACCGATCATTGTCGATCGAGCGTCTTCACCAGCTGTCACATCACCTGCCAACACATTCTCAGGAACGGTTCTCAGGGACGGTTCTCGAGGACTGTGTTCAGGGGCGGTGCTTGGTCATCAGCTCGCTGAGCTTGTGGCTGATACGCTGATCGGTCGCCTGCTCTTCCCGCGCCTTCTGTTGACGCGTCAGCTCATCGAGCTGCTGACGGGCATGGCGTGCCTCATCTTCCGTCACGGCACCCACCGACTGACCCGAGAGGTCCACGCGCTGCGTGCCCGCCCGTACCGCCTTCAGATACCGCGGCAGATGGACATAACCCGCCAGCGCGCGTCGCACCAGCTTGTCATCCCAGGGCTCGTTTTCCAGCAGCTCGATATGGATGCCGATCTTCAGCGGCCGGGTGTGGCCCTTGAAGAAGGTATCCGGATAGCGCTTGTACCACTGCTTGAGCAGCGCATGGGGAGAAGGCGCCGACTCAGGCTGAGAAGCCTGCTGTGCTTGCGGGGCCTCGCCCTGCTCAGCCTCGTTCTGCTGCTGCGCCTCCTGCTCCTGCGGTACCTGAGCTTGCGGCGTCTGGGCTTGCGACGCCTGAGCCTCGGACGAATCAGCAGCCGTCGTTGTCTGCGCGGCAGCTGCCGGCTGACT
>NZ_CFDJES010000004.1:33797-55087 GCF_983723665.1 Cobetia sp.
GAGCCTCGGACGAATCAGCAGCCGTCGTTGTCTGCGCGGCAGCTGCCGGCTGACTCACGTTCAGGCGCTCTGAGGCCAGGCGTTCTGCCTGCGCCTCCTGCTGCGCTGTCAGACCCGCCTCCGCATTCGTGGAGAATTGCGGCGCAGAAGCCTGCTCGACCAGTTCACGCAATTGCGCATCTCGCGCCAGCAACGCCTCATTCACCGCGCTTAACTGCGCCTGCTGCTCCTGCAGTGTCTGGCGCGCCGCCGCGAGTTGCTCAGCGAGCTGCTCACGCTCATGACGCTCCGCGGCCAGTGCACGCTCGGCTTCTGCCAAGGCACGCTGATGCGCATCGGCATCTGCCGTGGCTGCAGACGTTCCCTGCTGCTCCAGCTGGGCCAGCGCATCGCGCAGGCGGGCATTTTCCGACTCCAGGGCCGCACGGGCCTGGCGCTCTGTGTCACGCTGCTGTCGCTGTGTGTCGGCTTCATGTTCAAGCGCAGAATACAGCGCTTCGAGGCGATCCATCGTCAAGGCCTGAGCCTCCCTTGCACGCTATGGGCAGTTCCGTTTGGCACCAGTCTGTGTCAGTACCTGCTGACTGTAAAGGTCACGCCGGCCAGCCAGTGGCTCAGACGTCGCGGCGCTCGAAGCGCACGAAGTCATAGGCCGGCAGACCCTCACCACTCTCCCCCGGGACGCGCTGCGCTTCCTGCCAGCTCGCATCCAGCGCCGGGAAATGGGCATCGCCCTCGATCTCGACCGCAACCTCGGTGAGATAGAGGCGCGTCGCCACCGGCAGCGCCTGGGCGTAGATCTGACCGCCACCGATCACCATGATCTCATCCACGCCTTCGATCATCGCGTGGTGGTCCGCCATGCTCAGCGCGGCGGCCAGGTCACTGCAGACCCGCACGCCATCGTGACTGAACTCGCTGTCACGCGTGACCACGATGTTGAGGCGGTTGGGCAGCGGCCTGCCGATGGAGGCGAAGGTCTTGCGTCCCATGATCACCGGCTTGCCCTGGGTGACATGCTTGAAGAACTTCAGGTCTTCCGGCAGATACCACGGCAACTGGTTGTCGACGCCGATCACGCGGTTGACCGACATGGCGGCAATCATCGCGACGGGCACGACGGTGTCAGCCGCCGCCGTCAGCGGAGAGAATTCATTATCGCTCATACAGCCACCTGCGCCTTGATATGCGGATGGGATTCATAGCCTTCGATGGCAATGTCATCGAAGGTGAAGTCGAACAGATCCGTGACTTCCGGATTCAACACCAGCTTCGGCAGCGCCAGCGGCTCACGCGTCAACTGCTCACGCGCCTGCTCGAGATGATTGCTGTAAAGGTGGGCATCGCCGAGGGTATGGATGAACTCGCCCGGCTTGAGGCCACACACCTGCGCGACCATCTGGGTCAGCAGCGCATAGCTTGCGATGTTGAACGGCACGCCGAGGAAGATGTCCGCGCTGCGCTGATAGAGCTGGCAGGACAGGCGACCATCGGCGACGTAGAACTGGAACAGTGCATGACAAGGCGGCAGCGCCATCTCATCCACCAGCGCCGGGTTCCAGGCCGAGACCATCAGGCGGCGCGAATCCGGGTTGGTCTTGATCTGCTCGATCAGCTGGCTGATCTGGTCGACGGAACCGCCTTGCGGGTTCGGCCAGCTGCGCCACTGGTAACCGTATACCGGCCCGAGGTCGCCATTCTCATCGGCCCACTCGTCCCAGATACGCACGCCGTTTTCCTTCAGGTAGGCGATGTTGGTATCGCCCTTCAGGAACCACAGCAGCTCGTGGATGATCGAGCGCAGGTGCAGCTTCTTGGTCGTGACCAGCGGAAAGCCTTCGGCCAGATCAAAGCGCATCTGGTGGCCGAAGACACTCAGGGTGCCGGTGCCGGTGCGATCGCCCTTTTGTGTGCCGTTTTCCAGCACATGGCGCATCAGATCTAGATAGGGTTGCATGGTGGCGAGTCCGTACGGCGTGTCAGAGGCTGGCGCGGCGAGCGGAGCCGTGGATCGCCCTGCACCAGCCTCTTCATGAATTCGAATCGTTCACTTGACGATATTTGACGCTGCCAGATACGCAAGAACGCGGCCCGATGGCCGCGTTCTTGCGTATCTGGCAGGGGGCCAGTTTACACCGAATGCCCCCTGTATTCACGCCTGCATTGCCCCTCAGGAGGCGCGAGGCACCGGCGGCTGCGCCACTTCCTGACCGCGCGACCAGGCCATCAACAGCAGCCCGAACAGCACCATCGGCAGCGACAGCAGCTGGCCCATGGTCAGCCAGTCGAAGGCGATGAAGCCGAGCTGGGAGTCCGGCTGACGGAAGAATTCGGTGATGAACCGGAAGCAGCCGTAGCAGAGCAGGAACAGACCGGAGATCAAGCCCTTCTGACGCGGTTCACGCGAGACGAACCACAGGATGGCGAACAGCGCGACGCCTTCCAGTGCAAACTGATAGAGCTGCGAGGGATGACGCGGTTCCGGCCCGTAGAGCGGATAGACCATGCCCCAGGAGACATCGGTGATGCGCCCCGGCAGCTCCTGATTGATGAAGTTGCCCAGCCGCCCTGCGCCGAGACCGATCGGCACCATCGGCGCGATGAAATCGGTCAGCTGGAAGAAGGTCAGCTGATGGCGACGCGCGAACATCAGCATCGCGATCAACACGCCCAGCAAGCCGCCATGGAAGCTCATGCCGCCATCCCAGACCTTGAAGATCCACACCGGGTCCGCCAGCAGCTTGTCGAAGCCATAGAAGAGCGCATACCCCAGGCGGCCACCCAGCACCACACCCAGGGCGCCGAAGAAGATCAGGTCGCCTACCGCGTCCTGACTCAGGCCGACGCGTGCGCGACGTGCTCGTGCCAGCCCCCAGGCCGCCGCGAAACCGATCACGTACATCAACCCGTACCAATGAATCTTGAAGGGCCCCAGCGCCAGCGCCACGGGGTCGATCTCAGGATATTGCAACATGTGAAAACCTTGAATGAGGAAGTCGGGCTCTACCAACGCACTGGGCGATGCAGTCATCGCCTCTCAGGCGGGCAGAGCATAACAGTCAAAGCATGAACACGACCTGCCTGAGGCAGCGTATTCCCGCTCACGCCAGCAGAAACCGCAGTCCGACGACGACCAGGATCAGCGCGAACAGGCGCTTGAGCAGCAGGGCCGGCAAGGCATGCGCCAGCCGCGCCCCGAGGCGCGCAAACGGCACGGACGCCAGCACGATGCCCAGCCACGCCACCCAATGGACATAGCCGATGGCGTGCTCCGGCAGATTGGGGGCATGCCAGCCGACCACGATGTTGGTCAGTGCGGCGGTCAGCGCGATGGGGAAGCCTGCCGCGGCGGCGGTCCCCACCGCTTCGGTCATGCGCGCCTGCCAGCTGGAGAGCATCGGCACCATCACCGTGCCGCCACCGATGCCGAACAGCGAGGAAATCACGCCGACGGTACTGCCGCCCACGAACTGGCCGACCCGCCCGGGCGCCTGGGCCATCTGGCCCACCTTGAGATCCAGCCCGAGCTTGGCCGCCACCAGCAGCACGAAGACGCCGAACGCCAGCTTGAGCGTCTCGCCGCTCAGTTCACTGGCCAGCACCACGCCGAGCCCGGTGCCGACCACCAGCCCCGGCAACAGCCGCTTGAGCCAATCGAGGCGCACCGCACCGCGCTCATGATGTGCCCGTGCCGACGACAGCGAGGTCACCACGATGGTGGCCAGCGAGGTGCCGATCGCCAGGTGCATCAACACCTCCGGCGCGACGCCTTGCAGCACGAAGGCCGCGGCCAGCACCGGCACGATGACAAGCCCTCCGCCAATCCCGAACAACCCCGCAATCATGCCGGCGACTGCGCCCAACAAGGGATACCACCACCACATACCCGACTCCTTTCATGCTGCATTGCGGTGACTGTCCGCCGAGAATGGCCCGGGCGTCTCAGCGCCATGACCGTCAGCCGTCTGTTGATACTGGACCTTCGCCGCTGCCGGACGCGCGTGGCGTCAGCGTCACGTCAGGCAGCCACATGCTGACCTTGTCGATCAGCGCCTGAGGCCGGTAGGGCTTGCCCAGATAATCATCCAGCCCGGCGGCGAAGAAGCGCTCGCGATCGGCCTCACTGGCATTGGCGGTCAGCGCGATGATGACACTGCGCCGCTCACTGCCGGCGGCGGCTTCCTGCTCGCGCCAGCGCTGGCTGACACTGACGCCATCCATGCCGGGCATGAAGATATCCATGAACACCAGCGCGTAGAAATGCTGTCCACGAGCGGCCAGCGCCTCTTCGCCGCTGCTGGCGGTATCGACCAACAACCCCTGACGACCGAGCACCGTGCGCGCCAGCATCGCATTCACCGGCCCGTCATCGACCACCAGGATGCGGGTTTCGGTCGGCTTGCCCGGCCATGTCATCGGCAGCAGGATTTCCAGCGCCTGCTCGTCGTCCAGGTTGATCTGGCGATAGCTACCGCCCAGCTCGTCGATCAAGCGCCGCGCCATGACAAGGCTCGAGGGCGATTGATGACCGATATCGAGGCCGACATGTCCACGCAGCTCGAGCCGCAGACAGCAACAGCCAGCGCCCTCGTCGTCGGAACCCTCTGCAGAGAACGCTGCATCGCGACAGGCCGGCAGCTCACAGGCTTGCTGCAGCTCAAGCAGCAGAGATTGATGACTGGCGCTTTCGTGGCGCATGCAGCCTTCCGCCAGATGCTCGAACAGCTGCGCGAGGCGGCGCACATCACCGCGCAAGGCCTCCGGCATCGGCCCCAGCTGCCACTCGAAGGGGCAGCCGACATCATGATGGCGCTGCTGCATGTCCTCGAGCAGCGCCCCCAGCGTCTCGGTCGGCGAGAAGTCATTCTCTTCCAGCGGCGTCCGTACCACTTCCTCGCGCTCGGTCAGGGCATCCAGCAGTTGCGCCACGCTGTCGAGGCGGCCCTGCAGCAGGCTGAGCTCGGCATCCTCGATATGACGCTCACGCCTGAGCTGACCAAGCTTGCGCACCAGGCCTTGCAGCGGCGGCGTCAGCTCAGCGTGCAGCATGTCCAGATAATCACTCTTCAGACGCGCTTCTTCGCGGGCACGGTCACGCGCGACCAGTAACTGCTGGCTGGCCTGATCGTGCTCTGACTCATCGATCATCACGCCGAGCACCTGCGCCGGGTCATTGTTGAAGCGACACAGCTCGAGGCGCATGCGCCGCATGCGCCCCTCGGCGTCATGTACCCGGAGTTCACGACTGCTGGGCACGCTGGGGTTGGGCTCCAGCATCAGCAAGCTGCCCACCGACCGGCCCAGCGCCTCATGCAATACCAGTCCGAACAGCTTCTCGAAGGCCGGGTTGGCCATCGCCAACAGTCCATGGCGCATCACGAAGGCCGGCAGCGGCAAGGCATCCAGCTCATGGCCGCGACCACGACGCAGCAAGGCCACGGCCCCACGATGGCGACGCAGGATGTCATCCGCCGGATAGGCCTGCCGCCCCACCGGCGGGTACTCCTCCATCACCTCACCGTTCTCGATACGCTCGCTCTGGCGCGCCAACCACTCCAAGGGCTGCCCCAGGCGCTGGTCCATGCGCCTGAGCCGCCATTGCAAGATGAGCATGACGACGGCAAACACCAGCAGCAGCGCGCCACCACTGCCCAGCAACAGGGTCAGCAGCGGCACCTGACCGGGCACCTCGAGTCGCGTGCTGGACACCAGACGCCAACCAGTGACCGGCAAGCTGTCCCACACCACCACCTGATTCCCGTGCGGGTCGTCCAGCGTGGCACCGCGTAGGCTGGTATCCATCGCGCGGGCGATATCCGCGGGCAGCTCCCGGGAATGGCCGTCGCCGACATTGCTGCTGGCCGCCCAGACGTTCAGGTGGTCATCGACCAGCCAGAAGGCATCCGAGGGGGCATGCCCCGGCAGCAGCAGGCGCGCCTCCATCTGCGGCAGCGCGAGATCCAGCCCGACACGCGCCTTCTGGCCATTGCTGAGAGAGACCTCTGCCAGCGCCGTGATCTGCGGCAGACCGGCAGGCCCCGGATGCGGCGGTAGCCAGACCACGCGCGCCGCACCATTGTCGGTGTTCTCGGCAAGCTGACGCACGGTGCCCGGCAGCACGCCGGTATAGGGCATGAAATCGCTGCCCGGCGCGAAGGCATCCAGCACGTTGAACCAGGGATAGAGCATGACCATGCTGTTATCGAGACTCACGAACAGGCGTGAGATCAGGGGGTCCGACGAGTAGAGGTCCGACAGCAGCCACTGCATATGCATCAGTCGCCGCCCGGCGTCACGATCCTCATCGCTCAACGGCCCTGCGAATTCGCCGTAGAGTGCGGCCCCCCCACGCGATACCGGTCTGAACAGCTGGCCCTGCTCGGTGAGCGAGAACTGGTCCAGGCCATCGTCATAGGCGCTGCTCCCGTTGGCGCCGAAGTCGAGATGGCGCCGTGCATAGCGCGCCAGAATCTGCAGGCGACGCTGTTGGGTTTCCAGACGCTCGCTGACCAGCGCCGTGGCCAGCGCATGCTCCTGCCGGAGCTCCCCCAGCGCGCTATCGACGGCAGCATGCTGCGTGCTGTCCCTGACCACGGCGGCCCCGACCAGAAAGCTCAACGCCACCGCCAGCTCCGCCAGCAGCAGCGGGCCAGCCGTCAGCCGAATCATGCGCGCCCAGACCTTCTCCAGGCCACTGGCGGGATTCTGGGCATTCGAAGCCACCGCCGCAGCAGGCGGTGGCTCGACAGAGGAAGCACGGCGCGAGAACATGATCTGAAAGCATCCTGTAGGTGAGGCGTCGGCAAGCCCGACCGCTGACCAGCGCAAGCTGTCGAGACAAAGCAGCAGCATACGCAAGCCGCCGTCAGGCGTCATGCAGTGCCAGCGTGACAGAGGCGCTATTTTCTCCCGACCCCCTGATGGAGTGGCGACATGTGCCTGATGGCATTTGACTGGCAACCGGACTCGCCGCAGGGCGAATGCCTGTTACTGATCGGCAACCGGGATGAGTTTCACGCACGCGCCACCGCCGGGCTCTGCGTGTGGCCGGATGGTGTCCTGTGCGGCGGACGCGACCTGGTGGCCGGCGGCGGCTGGCTGGTCATGCACCCCGCCGGCAGCCTCGCCACGCTGACCAACGTGCGCCAGCTGGACCACCCTGCCCCGACGGCCAGCATCAGCCGTGGCCAGCTGGTCGCGGCCGCGGCGCGTCAGGCGCTGGGGCGATGCTCGCGCTGGCGCCTTGAAGACTGGTTGCGCGCACTGGTCGCGGGAGAGAGCGTGCCCGCGGCACTGGAGGGAGCGGACGCACAGAAGCTGTCTGCGCTGACGCTTGAGGCCGTGGACTGGTGCAACCTGCTGGTCTGCGATGGCAAGGCGTTGTGGCGCCTGCATCATGGCCCACAAGGGGCCGAGGTGAGCCGCCTCAGCGCGGGCATCCACAGCCTGAGCAATGGCCATCCCGAGACCGACTGGCCCAAGCAACGACGCCTGAGTGGCCGCCTGACAGCCCTCCTCGACCCGTCAGCCCGTGCCGGTCAGACAACCGCACGGCCATTGAGCGACGACGCGCTGCTCGACCTGCTCAAGGATGACTGGCGGCCCGCGCCGACTCAGCTACCGGCCACCGGACTCTCGCCCGAACGCGAAGCCCTGCTGTCCAGCCCGTTCATCGTCAGCGCCGAATATGGCACGCGGGCCTCGACCCTGGTGCGCTGGCAACGCCACCCGGCAAGGGATACGACTGATCCGTCCGGTGTGGTGCAGACCCTGACCCTGCTGGAGCGCCGCTTCAGCCCTGAGGGCCACATCATCGCCAGTCGCAGGGCCATGACCCGCTCACTCGCATCGGAGAGCGGCAAAAAAGGAGATATCGGCAGCTGGCGACTCAGCTAGCCGTCTCGCCGGCTTTCTGTGCCACAGGCGCGTTGTCGCGCGGCGGCAGCAGGTGGGCCAGATCCCAGGCCTGCAGGCGGTGGAGCAACAGGTCATGAACCTCATCGGCGGTGGGCTGACACAGCACCTCGCCCACCAGCCCCTGCGCCGCACTCAGTGACACCCGCCGAATGGCCGCACGCACGCGCGGCAGGCTCGGGGCATTCATCGACAGACTGTCAAAGCCCATGCCCAGCAGCAGCAAGGCCCCGGCGGGGTCGCCCGCCAGCTCACCGCAGACGCTCACCGGCATCTTGAGCGCACGCGACTCTTCCGCCAGACGCGCAAGGGCGCGCAACACCGCCGGATGGCAGGCATCGTAGAGACTCGCCACGCGCGGGTTGTTGCGGTCCACCGCCAGCAGATACTGGGTGAGATCATTGGAGCCCACCGAGAAGAAGTCGACCCGGGTGGCGAGCGCTTCCAGCTGGTAGAGCGCCGCCGGCACCTCGATCATCACGCCGACACTCGGTCGCGAGACGTTGATGCCCTCTTCGGCCAGCTCGACCAGCGCCCGATTGACCAGCGCCAGCGCCGCATCGACTTCCTCGATTCCCGAGATCATCGGCAGCATGATGCGCAGGTTGTCCAGCCCTTCCGCGGCACGCAGCATGGCCCGCAGCTGCACCATCAGCACCTCGGGGTGATCGAGCGTCACCCGGATGCCCCGCCAGCCCAGGAAGGGATTGGCCTCGTTGATCGGGAAATAGGGCAGGTCCTTGTCGCCGCCGATATCCAGCGTGCGCATGGTGACCGGCAGCGGCGCGAAGCCCAGCAGCTGCTCACGATAAAGACGCGCCTGCTCCTGCTCGCTGGGGAAGCGGTCACTCATCATGAACGGTACTTCGGTGCGGTAGAGCCCGACCCCGCCGACCCGCGACTTGAGCGACGCGACGGAATCCAGCGCCAGGCCGGTATTCACCATCAGCGGCAGAACATGACCATCCGGGGTCACGCTTGGCAGATCCTGCTCCTGTTCCAGCAGCGCACTCAACGCCTGCTCCTCCTCGATCAACCGTGAATAGTAGGCGCCGAGCTCAAGCTCGGGACGCACTACCAGTCGACCACGGTGACCATCGAGAATGACCGGTGCACCGCCCAGTCGCGACAACGGAAGATCCACCATGCCCAGCACGGTGGGAATCCCCATCGCACGCGCCAGGATGGCGACATGCGAGGTACTCGAGCCACTGACCGCGACCAGCCCCTTGAGGCGTTCACGCGGGACTTCCCCCAGCGTGGCGGGGCTGATCTCGTGACCGATGAGGATGGTGTTTTCCGGGTATTCGATCGGACCGCTATCACCCTCTTCCTGCAGGTGTGACAACACGCGGCGCCCAAGATCCCGTATGTCGGCGGCTCTTTCGCGCAGATAGTCGTCATCGACACGCTCGAGATACTGCACATGGCGGCGCACGATATCGGCCAGCGCCGCCGGCGCCCACTGTCCTTCACGGATGCGCTTCTCGACTTCCTGGCCCAGCGCCGCGTCACCCAGCATCTGCTGATAGACCTCGAACAGCGCATGTTCCTGGGTGGAGATACGACTGGCGAGGCGCTCCGCCGCGACGCGAATCTCTTCGCGCACGGCGTTGATCGCCTCCTTGAGGCGTGCGATCTCGAATTCGATATCGGTGGGGATCAGGTCGGGGACGGCGTCCAGGTCGGCAGGCGGAGACAGCACGAAGGCCTTGCCGATGGCGATACCAGGCGAGCCGGCCACGCCGGAGAAGGTCGCCTGGCCGCTGGTACCGGCCAGCTTGCCCAGCGCCCCGGTGGCCAGGGCGTGGGCCAGCACTCCCGCCAGCTGCGCGCCGAGGGTGACAAGGAAGGCTTCCTCACCTTCATCGAAACGGCGCTTCTCGTGCTGCTGGATGACCAGCACCCCGAGCACACGACGCTGATGGATGATGGGGACACCGAGGAAGCTGGAGAAACGCTCCTCTCCGGTCTCCTCGAAATAACGGAATTGGGGGTGTGCGGGCGCATCCTCGAGATTGAGCGGCTCTTCTCTGAGCGCCACCATCCCGACCAGGCCCTCGCCACGTGCCAGACTGACCTGCCCCACCGACGACGAGCGCAGACCGATGGTGTCCTTGAGCACGAAGCGATCGCTTTCCGGTGCCAGCAGATAGACGGAGCAGACGTCCGTCTTCATGGCCTTGCGTATGCGCAACACCATGGTCGCCAGTGCCGCGTCCAGAGAACGTGCGCCATTGACCTCCTGAACGATACGACGTAGCACCTCAAGCATGGAGTACCTCAAGCATGGTGTATCTCGCGCATCGAAGACGTCGAGAAGGTGATTGCTCAGCCAAGGCGGCGTGACCCACGCTCAGCCACCCGCGCCCATCAACGCCATCAGCCGGACGAATGTCGCCCGTGACCCTCGGAGCTGGCGCCATCGGCCCCGGGGTCAGCGGCACCTGTGCCATCGAGCCCCTTGGCCGCCGCGTTGGCAGTAGCGACCGGTGAGCCACTGGCGCCAGACGGCCCGCAGGCGCCCCGCGCCTCATGCAGCGATGGCCCCTCGGCGAGCGCCTTGAGCCGCTCGGTGTCCACCAGACGCTGCAGACGCGGCGCCAACTCACGCAGGGCGCGCCGATAGACCTCACGCTTGAAGGCCACGACCTGCCCCAGCGGATACCAGTAGCTTACCCAACGCCAGCCATCGAATTCAGGGTTGGGCGTGGTATCCACACTTACGCGGTTGTCCTGACAGCGAATCTGCAACAGGAACCACTTCTGCTTCTGACCGATGCAGATCGGTCGGGAGTGCGTTCTTACCATGCGTCTGGGTAACCGGTAGCGCAGCCATCCACGGGTGCAGGCCAGTATCTCGACGTCCTCAGCTTTCAGGCCGATCTCTTCTTCGAGTTCACGAAACAGCGCCTGTTGCGGTGTCTCGTTTGGCTTGATGCCCCCTTGCGGAAACTGCCACGCATTCTGTCCTACCCGGCGCGCCCAGAGCAGCTGGCCCTCACAGTTGGCAATGATGATGCCAACGTTGGGGCGAAAGCCGTCAGCGTCGATCACGGATGTCACCTTTGATTCGTTAATTGAAACCATTCTTCCACAAAGGCTGAAAGCGCTTCAATACGCGGTTTGGCGGTGTGAAAGCCCGAGCACCTCTGCAATAATCGCTGCCTTCACGCTATTGCAGTGCAACACGGCCGTGCGAGACTGCTCGTCGGCCACCGTACACCCGCGCAAACACTGGGCCGGCACCTTATCGTGCTCTGTTGTCCGTGTCTGTCGCCCAGCCGAGTGTGGCTGGGCAGAGCAAGGAGTTTTCCGTGAGTCTGGCCATCTTTGATCTCGACAATACCCTGATCGCCGGGGACAGTGATCACGCCTGGGGCGAATTTCTGGTCGAACAGGGCGCTGTCGACGCCAACGTCTACCGTGAAGCCAACGAGCGCTACTACCAGCTCTACCAGAGTGGCGAGCTGGACATTCACGAATACCTGGCCTTCTCACTCAAGCCGTTGTCCGAGAACAGTCCGGAGCAGCTGGCGGCCTGGCACCAGCAGTTCATGGCCGCCAAGATCGAGCCCATCATCCTGCCGCGGGCGGAAGAGCTGCTGGCACGCCACCGGGCACGCGGCGACACCCTGCTGATCATCACCGCCACCAATCGCTTCATCACCGCTCCCATCGCGGACCGCCTGGGCGTCGATGAGCTGATCGCCATCGAGCCCGAGATCGTCAACGGCCGCTACACCGGACGCGTCAGCGGCGTCCCCAGCTTCCAGGCCGGCAAGGTGACCCGCCTCGAGGCCTGGCTGGCCGAACGTGACCACACTCTGGATGGCAGCACCTTCTACAGCGACTCCATCAATGACCTGCCGCTGCTGGAGCGTGTCGATACTGCCATCGCAGTGGACCCGGATGAGCAACTGCGCGCCGCCGCTGACGCGCGCGATTGGCGCATCATTTCGCTGCGCGACTGATAAACGACTGATTTGCTTGGCTTTTATCGATCCATAAGGTCGATCAGCCTCAGCTATAAGGTTTTCATGTGGCTACAAGCATTCACCATAAAGTCGACCTTATTTGCTGAATCATTTCGCACAAGATGTGTCTATAATGTGTGTCCATCGAACCGTCGAGCCTGGTGCGGCAACTTTTGCCCCGTCACGGCAGGACGGCCTCCGGAATCCCGGTCGGGTCCGGGGGATGTCCCTCACCAACCTTGAGCGTGAGCAGCCATGTCCTCAACGACATACGATGTCCTGATTGTGGGTGGCGGCGTGTCCGGCACCGCCCTTCTCTATGAACTCGCCCGCTACACCGACCTCAAGTCGGTCGGCCTGGTGGAAAAGTACGACCACGTCGCGATCGTCAACTCGCACGGTCGCAACAACTCCCAGACCATTCACTGCGGCGACATCGAGACCAACTACACGGTCGAGAAGGCGCGTGTGACCAAGCGCACCGCGGGCATGGTGGTCAACTTCGCCACCAAGCTCAGCGAGAGTGAGCGCGATCACATCGTCTACAAGTATCCGAAGATGGTGCTGGCGGTCGGTGCCAAGGAATGCCAGTTCCTGCGCAAGCGTTTCGACACCTTCAAGCAGCTGTTCCCCAACCTGAAGCTGCTCGAGCGTGATGATATCGCCGAGCTGGAGCCGAAGGTGGTGGAAGGTCGTCGTCCTGACGAGGAAATCGTCGCGCTGGGTTCCACCGACGAATATACCGCCGTCAACTACACCACCCTGTCGGAAGCCTTCGTCAGCGAAGGCGAGAAGGCAGCGGCCGAGAAAGGCATGAACTTCGACGTTCGCCTCTCGACCGCCGTGGAAGACATCCGCAAGGAAGGTGACGTCTACAAGGTCAAGACCGACAAGGGCGAGCTCAGCGCACGCTATGTCGTGGTCAGCGCCGGCGGTCACTCCCTGCTGTTCGCCCACAAGATGGGTTACGGCCTGGACAAGTCCTGCCTGCCGATGGCCGGCTCCTTCTACTTCACCCCGAAGGTGCTCAACGGCAAGGTCTATACCATCCAGAACGAGAACCTGCCGTTCGCCGCCGTCCACGGCGACCCGGACGTGCTGGTGGAAGGCAAGACCCGCTTCGGCCCGACCGCCCTGATGCTGCCGCTGCTGGAGCGCTACAACGGCAAGACCTTCTGGGAGTTCCTCAAGGTGCTGCGCATGGACCGCAACGTCGTCAAGGCCCTGTGGGACCTGATGAAGGTGCGCGACATCCGCAACTACATCTTCAAGAACTTCATGTTCGAGGTGCCGGTGCTGCGTGAGCGTCTGTTCCACGGCGACATCAAGAAGATCGTGCCGAGCCTGGACGTCAAGGACGTCAGCTTCGCCAAGGGCTTCGGTGGCGTTCGTCCGCAGTTGATCGACAAGAGCAAGCAGAAGCTCGTGATGGGCGAAGCCAAGATCAATCCGGGTACCGGCATCGTCTTCAACATGACGCCGTCACCGGGTGGCACCAGCTGTCTGGGCAACGCCGAGAAGGACATGTATCTCGCCCAGGAATTCCTTGGCTTCAACATCGACAAGGAAACCTTCGAGCGTGATCTGCTGACCGGCGAGATCGAACTGACCGAGATCGAGCGTCCGGAGGCCTCCTCACTGATGTAAGCCTCTTTCGAGACACGCATCGGGATGAGCATCAAAAAGCCCCGCCAGCGAATGCTGGCGGGGCTTTTTGATGGGTGCCTGTCGATGGGTGCCTGGCGGGAGGCGGCCTCAGGACACCGACTGACCCGACGGGGCCGACTGGGCAATTGGCTCGTGTACCGCATGCAGACGCTGGATCAGCTGATCCTCCAGCGCGAAACGCTCGGTCAGCCCCTGCTGCAGGCGGGCCAGCCATTCCGGCAGTCGGGCGCGATAGTGCTGGCAGCGGGTAGGACTGGAGAAATCCTCATCGAAGGACAGCACCAGCTCGGTGGAGGGTTCCAGGCGCTGCATCAGCTGCTCGCAGACCGCCAGCGCCGCGGTGTCCTCGAAGACACGGCCTTCTTCCTTGAGCTGAGGATAGACCTCGAAATGCCCCGCCGAGATGTAGTCCATCAAAAGCTCGATGAAGCGATTGACGCGTGTCATCTCGAGCTGCTCGAGGTCATTCACGCAGGCCTCGTGCAGATCCATGAAGCAGACCAGCATCTCGCGTCGCTGGTCCAGCCAGCGATCAACCAACTGATGAACGCCACGAAAGCGTTCCGCCGCAGTGGTGCATTCCTCCAGCATGGGCGCCTCCTCTGGCATGACCCGAACGATAGGGGCTGACATCCGGTGCTCGCCCCGCTGCCAACCCACTATCCTCCATGCCGTGCACGCTGCCAACCCCCCACCATGGTGGCAGGGCATATTGCCTCAACGGCGGAAGCTGCTCCACAGCATCGCCAGCGGTACCAGCGCCAGCCCACAGAAGCCGATCAACGACCACTGCGGGATCGAGAGCCCCAGCCATTGCGCGCTGATCTGGGCGCACTCACCGGAGGCGTTGAGCACCTGGGTGATCACGTCCCATACCGGCAGCACTTCCAGCATGTAGTTGAGGCCCGGGCCACAGGCCGGCACCTGATCCGGCGGCAGTGACTGCAGCCAGATATGGCGACCCGCCAGCACGACCGCGCCAATGCTGCCGGCCAGTGCGCCCAGCGCGTAGATACGCGTGCCGATGCGTCCGGGGCCATGCAAGGCTCCCAGCAGGAAGAAGACGCCGGCCACGGCCACCGCCACGCGCTGGAAGATGCACAGCGAACACGGCGCCAGATCGAAGGCGAACTGCAGCACGAAGGCCACGCCCAGCAAAAAGGCGCACCCCAGCGCTCCCAACAGACACCATTGACGCCCGCTCCAGCTCGCCAGGCGGGCAAGCCCGCCCTTGCGCGCTACCGGCTGCTGCCCCGATTGTTTGTCCGCTTGTGTCATTTGCCGTCCTTGCCGGTGGAACTCCAGTGGAGTCATGGGTGAGAAATGACGCAGCCGCAAGGCCATCAAGGCCCTGCGACTGCATTGAGGCTTGCACCGCGTCGTGCCCCGCAGCCGCGCTCAGTCTGGCTGCACAGGCCACATACATCATCGGCGCCTCAAGCCTGAGGCGCCGATGATGAAGCGATAGCCGAATCCGTCACTATCAGCGACTGATGCCTATCATGCCGTGTCGCGATGACCTGAACATGAATTGGCGTTGCGTCACGAGATCACGCCGGTTGCGTGCCATGGGCGGACGCGAAGTACTCGGCCATGAAGGTGTCGAAATCCTGATGATCGCCCTTCTCGATGTCGCCCTGCTGCTGCAGCGAGGTCTCGACCAGCTGATCGAGCAGATAGCCGCGCGCACGCTCCGTCGGCTCTGACTTGAACTGCTCGGCCTGCCCCTTGGCCAGCGCCAGCACTTCGTCGACGAAGTTGCTGCCGTTGTCGAGCATGCTGGTCAGCAGACGGCCCGACGGGGTGGTCTGGGCATCGTCGAAGCGCGGCGCGAGCGCCGCCAGCGCATCACGGTGCGCGCTGCCCGTCTTGTCGCCACTGTCGAGCAGGCCCGCGACTTCCCCCAGCTCATCCATGATGTTGGCCGCCAGATCGCGCAGGCGACGCTCTTCACCATTGACGCTCAGGGTCAGTTCCGGGTCACGCCCGGCCTCGACCACGCGACGCTTGCTGTTGTCGAGCGTGGCGCATTCCTCGTCGTCGATCCACGGGCTCTCGGTCAGCAGACACCAGATCAGGAAGGTATCGAGGAAGCGGATCTGCGTCTCGTCGATCCCGACCGGCAGGAAGGGGTTGAGATCCAGACAACGCACTTCGATGTACTCGACGCCACGCCCTTCCAGTGCCTGGCTGGGCGTCTCGTTCTGCCGGGTGACACGCTTGGGACGGATGTCGGAGTAGTACTCGTTCTCGATCTGCAGGATGTTGCTGGAGAGCTGCGACCAACTGCCATCGTCCTGCTTGACGCCCAGCTTCTCGTAGTCCTTCCACGGCGTGACGATGGCGTGACGCAGCGTGCCGACGAAGTTGTCCAGCGAGTTGAAGCAGATCTTGAGCTGCGCCTGCACCTTGTTCTGATAGCCCAGGTCCGACATGCGCAGGCTGGTGGCGTAGGCCGAGACCAGGCTGCGGTCCGCCTGACGCTTGAGGCGATCATCATTGCCGCCATCGAGGAAGCTCTCATCGATGCCCGGCGAGGCGCCGAACAGATAGAGCAGGATCCAGCTGTGACGACGGAAGTTGCGGATCAGCTCGAAATAGCGACGCGAGCGGAAGTCGCGCGCATCTTCCGCCTCTGCCCCTTCCAGCCCCTGCAGCAGGCTCCAGAAGTCATCCGGCAGCGAGAAGTTGTAATGGATACCGGCAATCGACTGCATGATGCGCCCGTAACGGACGTCCAGCCCCTTGCGGTAGATATGCTTCATGGTGCCGCTGTTGGAGGTGCCGTAATCGGCGATCGGCACGCTGTCGTTGCCGTGCAGACGCGGCGGCATGCTGGCCGGCCAGATCAGCTCATCGCCCAGGTTGCGATAGCTGAAACGATGCAGGTCAGCCAGAAACTCCAGCGACTCCTTGGGACGAGTGAACACCGGGGTGATGTACTCGAGCAGAGACTCGGAATAGTCCGTGGTGATGTACGGGTGGGTCAGCTTCGACCCCAGAGAACGCGGATGCGGCGTCTGGCTGATGTCACCGCCAGCGGTAACCCGCAGGCCTTCCTTCTCGATACCACGGCGCAGGCGCCCGAAGAGACCCTGACGGGCCTGGGGCGTGAGTCGCGCAATGGCGGACGCGAGTTGCTCGGACAAGGTATGAACCCTTTCGCATGGGGAGAAGCCCAGCCTCTCCGGTCGAATTGGATGACCATGGCCCGCGTGCTGCACCGGATGCCATGCAAGACGCGAACGGCAGCTACCGTTCGCGTCAGGTCAGTATGCCCACATTATGGGCGCGTAAAAAATGCTTTCAAGGCTTATGATTTCGACTTGCGCGCATTGAGCAGTGCTGCTGCCATCGCATTGTTGGCCGGTGCCGCGCCGCCGCTCGCGCCAGAATTGCTGCCGCGACCACCGCGCTCCTGACGGCCACCGCCGCCTTGCGAGCGCCCACCGCGACCGCCCTCTGCGCCGCGTCGCGCCTCGCCTGCCGCGCCTTTCTCGGCGGGAGTATCGCTCATGCGCATGCTCAGCGCGATGCGCGCGCGCGGGATGTCGACTTCCATCACCTTGACGCTGACGATGTCGCCCGCCTTGACCACCTCGCGCGGGTCGGCAACATACTTTTGCGACAGGGCAGAGATGTGTACCAGGCCGTCCTGATGCACGCCGATGTCCACGAAGGCCCCGAAGTGAGTCACGTTGGTGACGACGCCCTCAAGCTTCATGCCCGGCTCGAGGTCCTTGAGGGTCTCGACGCCTTCCTTGAACTCGGCGAAGCGGAATTCGGGGCGCGGGTCACGTCCCGGCTTGTCCAGCTCGCGCAGGATGTCGGTCACCGTCGGCAGACCGAAGTGCTCATCGGTGAATTCCGTCGGCTTCACGGTGCGCAGGAAGGCGCTGTCACCCAGCAGACTCGGCAGATCACGCCCGTGCGCCTTGGCGATGCGCTCGACCAGCGGATAGGCCTCCGGGTGGACGGCACTGGCATCCAGCGGATTCTTGCCGGAGGCGATGCGCAAAAAGCCGGCACACTGCTCGAAGGTGCGCGGACCCAGCCGGCTGACCTTGAGTAATTCCTGGCGCGAGGCGAAACGGCCGTTGGCATCCCGGTGCGCGACGATATTCTCGGCAAGCGTGGTGTTGAGACCCGCGACGCGCGACAGCAGCGCGCTTGAGGCCATGTTGAGGTCGACGCCGACACCGTTGACGCAATCCTCGACGACGGCCTCCAGACTGCGCCCCAGCTGCACCTGACTGACATCGTGCTGGTACTGGCCGACGCCGATGGACTTGGGCTCGATCTTGACCAGCTCACCCAGCGGGTCCTGCAGGCGGCGGGCGATGGACACCGCGCCGCGGATGGTCACGTCCAGGTCCGGGAATTCGCGCGCCGCATATTCCGAGGCCGAGTAGATGGACGCGCCGGCCTCGTTGACCATCACCTTCTGCAGGCGACGGCCGGACAGGCGCGTCAGCACGTCGGCGGCCAGCTTGTCGGTCTCGCGCGAGGCGGTGCCGTTGCCGATGGCGATCAGCTCGACGTCATGCCGCTCGACCAGCTTGACCAGCTCGGCCACCGAGGCGTCCCAGCGATTGTGTGGCGCATGCGGATAGATGGTGGCCTGATCGACATACTTGCCGGTGGCATCCACCACCGCGACCTTGACGCCGGTACGCAGGCCCGGGTCCAGGCCCAGCGTGGCCTTGGGGCCCGCCGGCGCCGCCAGCAGCAAGTCCTTCAGGTTGTCGGCGAAGACCTGGATGGCCTCCTGCTCGGCGCGCTCGCGCAGGCGGCCGATCAGCTCGCTTTCCAGATGGGTATAGAGCTTGACGCGCCAGGTCCAGCGCACCACTTCCTTCAACCAGCGATCCGCGGCGCGCCCCTGATCCTCGATGGAGAAATGCGCCGCGATGGCGCCTTCCATCGGGTGACGCGGCAAGTCGTCTTCGCCTTCCAGCTTGAGCGCGAGGCTCAGCACGCCTTCATTGCGACCACGCAGCATGGCCAGCGCACGGTGCGAGGGCGCCTTGTGCAGCGGCTCGTCATGCTCGAAGTAATCGGAGAACTTGGCGCCCTCCTGCTCCTTGCCCTTCATGACGCGCGCACTGAGGATACCGTCGTCCCACAGACGTTGACGCAGGCGACCGACCAGCGCGGCGTCCTCCGCGAAGCGCTCCATCAGAATCTGCTTGGCGCCATCCAGCGCCGCCTTGGTATCGGCCACGTCCTTGTCGGCAGCGACGAAACCGGCCGCCTGAGCCTCCGGCTCCAGCGTCGGGTCCGCGAGCAGCGCATCGGCCAGAGGCTCAAGCCCCGCTTCACGCGCGATCTGGGCCTTGGTACGGCGCTTCTTGCGATACGGCAGATAGAGATCTTCCAGGCGCTGCTTGCTGTCGGCGGCCAGCACATCCCGCTCAAGCGCGGCGCTCAGCTTGTTCTGCTCGGCGATCGACTCGAGCACGACCTGACGCCGCTCCTCCAGCTCACGCAGATAGCGCAGGCGCTCTTCGAGCTGACGCATCTGGGTGTCATCGAGCCCGCCGGTGGCTTCCTTGCGGTAGCGCGAGATGAACGGCACGGTCGCGCCGCCATCCAGCAGCTCGACGGTGGCGGTGATCTGTTCTTCGCGCACCCCAAGCTCACCGGCCAGCGCCTGTTGAATGCGGCGAGTGGTGGCAGCGGGCGACAGCGTCGGTGCAGGACGGGAGGTGGTAGCGTCAGTTGCAGTAGCGTCCATGAAACGTCAGTCCCTTACAGCAGAATTCATGCGGCAATATACAGACGGCCCGGTCGTGGAATCGACCGGGCCGTCTGTATCACGATGTCGTCACGTTACCACAAAGCGGCAAGATTGCTTTAGCCGCTCACTGCGCCAGCCGGGATGCCTCCCAAGCGCCTCACGCGGGCACGAAGCGCAGCGCGACACCGTTGTTGCACCAGCGCAGGCCGGTGGGTTCGGGGCCATCCTCGAAGACATGCCCCTGATGCCCGCCGCAGCGCGCGCAGTGATATTCGGTGCGCGGCCAGATGAGTCCGTAGTCGGTCTTGGTCAGAAGGCGCCCTTCGATATGATCGAAGAAGCTGGGCCAGCCGGTGCCGGACTCGAACTTGGTGGCAGAAGAGAACAGCGCCAGATCACAACCGGCACAGCGATACTCCCCCTCGCGATGCTCCTTGTTGAGCTCGCTGGAGCCCGCCCGCTCGGTGCCCTCCTCGCGCAGCACGCGATACTGCTCCGGGCTCAGGCGGGCACGCCATTCGTCTTCCTCGAGGGTCAGCGGCGTGATGTCCGCGCCACGCTCGAGCTCAAGCTCCGGACGCGCGGCAGACAGTCTGGGCAGCGCCAGCATCGCTCCCGCCCCCAGCACCAGCCCCATGAATTGGCGACGTTGCATGACGTGTCTCCTTGTAGCAATGAACGGCAATACTGACTTCTACGCGCAGCGGCCTGCGCTGGATGCATCGCCTCATGAGAAAGCCCCCACGATGCTGCCATCGCGGGGGCTTGGGTCTCATCGGCTGACGCCAGCCATCGGGTCAGATGCGCAGACCACCATCACATTCGATCACTCGCCCGGTGAAGTAGTCATTGTCGAAGATGAAGGCCACGCTGCTGGCGATATCTTCCGGGCGCCCCAGGTCGCGCATCGGGATGCCACTCTTGATCTTGTCGAGCATCTCCGGCTTCATGCCGGCGGTCATCTCGGTGGCGATGAAGCCCGGCGCCACGGCACCGACACGAATCCTGTAGCGTGCCAGCTCCTTGGCCCAGGTCACGCTCAGTGCCGCGACACCGGACTTGGCGGCGGTGTAGTTGCTCTGCCCCATGTTGCCGGCGCGCGAGATGCTGGAGATATTGACGATCACGCCCGGCTGGCCGGCTTCGATCATCTGACTGGCCGCTTCACGCGTGCACAGGAAGACACCGGTCAGATTGACATCGATGACCTGCTGCCAGCTGGACAGCGACATGGTCTTCTCCACCACGCCATCGCGTGCCTTGATCAGCAGCCCATCGCGGGTGATGCCGGCATTGTTGACCAGACCGCTCACCGGTCCCAATGCGCTCTTGATGGCCGAGAAGGCCGCCGTGACGGAGTCCTCTTCCGCGACATTGGTCACGAAACCCTGCGCCTTGATGCCTGCAGCTTCCAGACTCGCGACGGCGTCATCCAGGCCGTCCTGTTCGATGTCCAGCAGCGCCAGTACCGCTCCCTTCTCGCCCAGATAGCGCGCCATGGCCAACCCCAGCCCACGAGCGCCGCCCGTAATCGCGATGACCTTGTCGTCAAGCTTCATGTCCCGTCTCCCAGGTTGTCTGCCGGCAGTGAGGAACGTCTGCCGGATGCGAGGCCCGAATGCCGTACGGGCGTCACGATCTATGTGTCGAGTGTCCCGCACCGCGCCCTTCAGTGTTGAGCGTCATCGTGACAGAGAATGCCTCGGGATGACGCCCGCTGCCAGCTCGCGGTGAATTCTCATGATGCAGTGCAACAGATCACGGCGTGTCCTGCCTCAACGCAGGCGAGATCCGCCAACGCAACGCACTGACGGCGTCAACGCACGCCATCGACAGCGGGCGCGAAAGCAGGGAATGCTGATGAGTGAGCCTCGGCCCGCCCCCTGCGGACGCCATGGGCTCTACCTGTCCAGCCCCTCTATTGTGCACTGCAACATGCAACATCGTTCAGCATGGCACCGCTACTCCTGCAGCGCCAGCCATCCACGCCG
>NZ_CFDJES010000004.1:55187-57629 GCF_983723665.1 Cobetia sp.
TGCAACATCGTTCAGCATGGCACCGCTACTCCTGCAGCGCCAGCCATCCACGCCGCCGACCATCAGCGGCTCATCAGCGGATCATGGCCCGTTCATGAGCCCGATTCGACTGTTCCCCATCCGGCGGCTGGTTTACCCTTGACGCATTGGCGCAACCTGCCATTTACCTGCTTCGGGAGAGACGATGCCCATACTGTTAGTGATTACCCTGTTCGGGTTATTGGATTTCGTGGTGCTGTTCAGTCTTGGCAGCCAGATCGGCCTGCTGCCGACCCTGGCGCTGGTGCTGATCACCGGCGCCGTCGGCCTGCATCTGATTCGCCGCGAAGGTCGCGCGACACTGATGCGCGCCCAGGAACGCCTGCAACGTGGCGAGATGCCTTCCGGCGAGCTGATGGAAGGCGCGGCGCTCATCTTCGGCGGTGCCCTGTTGATGGCGCCGGGCTTTCTGTCTGACGCCTTCGGCCTGCTGTGCCTGCTCCCCGCCTCACGGGGACTGTTAACGCGCGGCCTGAGCGGCAATGGCGCGATCGCGCGCTTCTTCAAGGGGCGCTTCTCGGCTGCGGGAACCTCGCGCAGCACCCGCACGGGTGACTGGGAAGCCGACGCCCGTGCTGACAGCGCATCACGCAGCGATGGCGATCAGCAGCACGCCAGCGGCAACCATGCAGGGCAGCAAGGCAGCAGCCAGCAGACCGGCGAGCCGCTGGAAGGCGATTACATCAGCCGTGACGAGCCGCGCCTCTAGCGCCTTCTCACGCACAAGCACCACGCGCAATCGTCTGCTTGAGAACCATGTTTGAAAGTCATGTTTGAAAGCGATGGGCCCGGCACTGGAACACCAGTGCCGGGCCTTTTTGATTCGTGATATCTTGCTTCACAGGCTCCATCACGCTGTCCTGCTCTCTCCTGTCCTGCTCTCTCCTGTCCTGCACTGGCCAGCCCCAGCGCCAATGCCTGTCACTGACCGGAGTCGCGCTCTGTGAGCTGCCCGACCGAACCCTTGCGCCTTGCAACAAGGCTCACCCTGGCCTCTGCCCACCCACTGGCGTCTTGTACCAATGGACACCGTCTGGAGGCTGCCAGCTATATGCCAACGGTGAACGGCTCGGATACACTCAAGCCGTTGATTCATCTAGCGGAACCTTGCGGAAGACAGGCTGCACCCAGGGCGCGTAGCTTTCATGCGACGCACAAGATGCGCCGATTTGAAATTTTTTTATGATCGCCTACTTGAAAGCTGTCCCCCCGCCACCATAAAAGCGGTGCAATGGATAACGGCCACGCCCCCAGCGGCGGGGCCCAACACTCGGTAGGCAACCCCATTGAACGCCAGACTCACCGACAAAGAACGGGAGCTGGCGGGATTTACCATCAGGAGAACGTGAGCAATGAACATTCGTCCCTTGCACGATCGCGTCGTGGTTCGTCGCGTGGAAGAAGAACAGAAGACTGCAGGTGGCATCGTTCTGCCCGGCAGCGCCCAGGAAAAGCCGACCCGTGGCGAGATTCTCGCTGCCGGCAACGGTCGCATCCTCGAAAACGGTGAAGTTCGCCCGCTGGACGTGAAAGTCGGCGATACCGTGATCTTCAAGGATGGCTACGGCGTCGAGAAGCAGAAAATCGACGGCGAAGAGGTGCTGATCATGAGCGAGAGCGACATCCTCGCCGTGGTGGAAGGCTGAGTTTCAGCTTTTTCGGGTTCCAACGCTTCGACTTACTGATTAAAGGTAGAGATAAACATGGCTGCAAAAGACGTTCGTTTCTCCGATGATGCACGCAAGCGCATGGCGCGTGGTGTCAATGTCCTGGCCGACGCGGTCAAGACTACCCTCGGCCCGAAAGGCCGTAACGTGGTACTGGAAAAATCCTTCGGCGCTCCGACCGTCACCAAGGACGGCGTTTCCGTCGCCAAGGAAATCGAGCTGAAGGACCGCTTCGAGAACATGGGCGCCCAGATGGTCAAGGAAGTCGCTTCCAAGACTTCTGACGTGGCTGGCGACGGCACCACCACCGCCACCGTGCTGGCTCAGTCCATCGTCAACGAAGGCCTGAAAGGCGTGACCGCGGGCATGAACCCGATGGACCTGAAGCGCGGCATCGACAAGGCTGTCATCGAAGCCGTCAAGGCCGTGCGTGAGCTGTCCGTGCCGTGCACCGATACCAAGGCCATCGCCCAGGTCGGCACCATCTCCGCCAATGGCGACTCTCGCATCGGCGAGATCATCGCGGAAGCGATGGAGAAGGTCGGCAAGGAAGGCGTCATCACCGTCGATGAAGGTCGCGGCTTCGAAGACGAGCTGGAAGTGGTCGAAGGCATGCAGTTCGATCGCGGTTACCTGTCTCCTTACTTCGTCACCAACCAGGACACCATGGCGGTCGAACTCGAAGACCCGTACATCCTGCTGGTCGACAAGAAGATCTCCAACATCCGCGAACTGC
>NZ_CFDJES010000005.1:0-1901 GCF_983723665.1 Cobetia sp.
ACAACAGAGCAGCAGCCAACGACAGCCGATCGCAACGGCAGGAGGACGAGCAGCACCGAGAGCAAGCAAGGCGGCGAATCGCGCCGCGCGACACGTGATTGACGGAAGTGGTTGTTGGAAGACGCGACACAACAATAACGCCAATGAAGGGACATCCCATGAGTCAGCACATCATTCGACCCGCACGCCTGCGTTACGCCATCGCCTTCGCCACGGCGGCGGGGCTCGCCGGCCTTTCCAGTCAGGCCATGGCCGATCAGTATCAGGATGCGGCAAGGAAGTGGATCGATCAGGAGTTCTCACCCTCCACGCTGAGCAAGGACGAGCAGATGTCCGAGCTCGAATGGTTCATCAAGGCCGCTGAACCGCTGCGCGGCATGGAAATCAAGGTGGCCTCGGAAACCCTGACCACCCATGAATACGAGTCCAAGGTGCTGGCCAAGGCCTTCAGCGAGATCACCGGCATCAAGCTGACCCACGACTTGATCCAGGAAGGCGACGTCATCGAGAAACTGCAGACCCAGATGCAGTCCGGGCGCAATATCTACGATGGCTACGTCAACGACTCCGACTTGATCGGCACGCATTTCCGCTATGGCAAGGTCGTGCCGATCAGCGACATGATGGAAGGCGACGGCAAGGCCTTCACCTCGCCGACGCTGGATCTGGACGACTTCATCGGGCTGGATTTCACCACCGGCCCGGATGACAAGCTCTATCAGCTGCCGGACCAGCAGTTCGCCAACCTCTACTGGTTCCGTGCCGACTGGTTCGAACGCGAAGATTTGAAGAAGCAGTTCAAGGACAAGTACGGCTACGAGCTGGGGGTGCCGGTCAACTGGTCGGCCTATGAGGACATCGCCGACTTCTTCACCAATGACGTCAAGGAAATCGACGGTGAGCGGGTCTACGGCCACATGGATTACGGCAAGAAGGACCCGTCACTTGGCTGGCGCTTCACCGATGCCTGGTTCTCGATGGCGGGTGCCGGCGACAAGGGCCTGCCCAACGGCCTGCCGGTGGACGAGTGGGGCATTCGTGTCGAGGAATGTCAGCCGGTGGGCTCCTCGGTGACACGTGGCGGCGCGGCCAACGGCCCGGCGGCCGTCTATGCCACCACCAAGTATGTCGACTGGCTGGGCAAGTACGCACCGCCGGAAGCCCAGGGCATGACCTTCTCCGAGTCCGGTCCGGTGCCGTCCCAGGGCAACATCGCCCAGCAGATCTTCTGGTACACCGCCTTCACCGCCGACATGACGCGGGATGGCCTGCCGGTGGTCAACGACGATGGCACCCCGAAGTGGCGCATGGCGCCGTCGCCGCATGGCCCGTACTGGGAAGAGGGCATGAAGCTTGGCTATCAGGACGTGGGCGCCTGGACCTTCTTCGATTCCACGCCGGAGAAGAATCGTCACGCGGCCTGGCTGTACGCGCAGTTCGTCACCGCCAAGACCGTCTCGCTCAAGAAGACCCTGGAAGGGCTGACGCCGATCCGCGAGTCGGATATCCAGTCCCAGGCGATGACCGATGCCGCGCCGAAGCTGGGCGGTCTGGTCGAGTTCTATCGCAGCCCGGCGCGGGTGCAGTGGTCGCCGACCGGGACCAACGTGCCGGATTACCCGAAGCTCGCCCAGCTGTGGTGGCAGTACATCTCCCAGGCCGCCAGCGGCGAAGCCACGCCGCAGGAAGCCCTCGATGGTCTGGCCAAGGCGCAGGACCGCATTCTCGAGCGTCTCGAGCGCGCCAAGGTGATGGACAACTGTGGGCCGAAGCTCAACGAGGAGCGTGATGCGGAGTACTGGTTCGCCCAGCCGGGTGCGCCGAAGGCCAAGCTGGACAACGAGAAGCCCAAGGGCGAGACCATCGCCTACGACGAGCTGCTCAAGAGCTGGAAGGAGTAA
>NZ_CFDJES010000005.1:2001-6026 GCF_983723665.1 Cobetia sp.
TCAATCACGGTAGAGATCGATGCTCGGGCAGGAGCAGATCAACTGACGATCGCCGTGCACGTTGTCGACCCGGTTGACCGCCGGCCACTGCTTGGCGGCCTTGACGTGCTCGCTGGGGAAGGCGCCGATCTCGCGGGAGTAGCTGCGCGTCCACTCGGCGTCCATCAGGTCGGCCTGGGTGTGCGGCGCGTGCACCAGCGGGTTGTCTTCCAGGGTCCACTCACCTTGCTCGACACGGGTGATCTCGGCGCGAATCGCGATCATCGCCTCACAGAAACGGTCGATCTCGTAGAGCGACTCGGACTCGGTGGGCTCGACCATCAGCGTGCCCGCCACCGGGAACGACATGGTCGGCGCGTGGAAGCCGTAGTCGATCAGACGCTTGGCGATGTCTTCCTCGCTGATGCCGGAAGCGGCCTTCAGCGGGCGGATATCGATGATGCACTCATGCGCCACGGTGCCGTTCTTGCCGCGATAGAGCACCGGATAGTGCCCATCGAGACGCGTGGCGATGTAGTTGGCGTTGAGGATCGCAAGCTCGGTGGCTTCACGCAGCCCCTGCGCGCCCATCATCTTGATGTAGGCCCAGGAGATCGGCAGGATCGCCGCGGAACCGAAGGCGGCGGCCGAGACGGCGGTGCATTCCGGCTTCACGCCTTCCAGCGGGGTGACCACGTGGTTGGAGACGAACGGCGCCAGGTGGGCCTTGATGCCGATCGGGCCCATGCCCGGGCCGCCGCCACCGTGGGGAATGCAGAAGGTCTTGTGCAGGTTGAGGTGCGAGACATCGCCGCCGAAGTCACCCGGGCGGCAGATGCCGACCTGAGCGTTCATGTTGGCGCCGTCGATGTAGACCTGGCCGCCGTGGTCGTGAACGACCTGACAGGCCTCGCGCACGGTTTCCTCGAACACGCCGTGGGTGGACGGGTAGGTGATCATGATCGCGGACAGCTTGTCGCTGTGCTGCTCGGCCTTGGCGCGCAGGTCGGCGATGTCGATGTTGCCGTTGGCGTCGCACTCGACCACCACCACCTTCATGGCGGCCATCGCGGCGGAGGCCGGGTTGGTGCCGTGGGCGGAGCTGGGGATCAGGCAGATGTCGCGCGCGCCTTCGCCGATGGAGGCCTGGTAGCGACGGATCGCGACCAGCCCCGCGTATTCCCCCTGCGCGCCCGAGTTCGGCTGCATGGAGATGGCGTCGTAGCCGGTGATCTCGACCAGGAAAGCGGACAGCTCATCGATCATCTGCTTGTAGCCGACTACCTGATCCGACGGTGCGAAGGGATGGACGTTGGCGAATTCGGGCCAGGTGACCGGGATCATCTCGGTGGTGGCGTTCAGCTTCATGGTGCAGCTGCCCAGCGGAATCATCGCGTGGGTCAGCGACAGGTCCTTGTTCTCCAGACGCTTCAGGTAGCGCAGCATCTCGGTTTCCGAGTGGTAGCGGCTGAAGGTCGGGTGGGTCAGGAAGTCGCTGTCACGCTGGCAGGCCGCCGGAATCGCGCTTGCGCCCTTGGCCAGCAGGTCCTGGTCCAGCGCGGCGACGGACAGGCCGTGCTCCTCGCCGAGCAGCACGTCGAACAGCACGCCGACGTCAGCGGCGGTGGTGGTCTCGTCGAGGTTGATGGTGATGCGGCCGTCGCCGTGGTGGCGCAGGTTGATCTCGTGGGTCAGCTCGCGACCGTGGATCTTGCCCTCATCCACGCCGGTCACGGTGATGGCATCGAACCAGCTGTCGTGGGCCAGTGCCATGCCGCAACGGCTGACGCCCTCGGCGAGAATGCTGGTCAGGCGATGCACGCGGGTGGCGATGCGCTTGAGGCCCTCGGCACCGTGATAGACGGCGTAGAAGCCGGCGATGTTGGCCAGCAGTGCCTGGGCGGTACAGATGTTGGAGGTCGCCTTCTCGCGGCGGATGTGCTGCTCGCGGGTCTGCATCGCCATGCGCAGTGCCGGGTTGCCGCGTGAGTCCTTGGAGACGCCGATGATGCGGCCCGGGATGGAGCGCTTGAGCTTGTCGGTGGTGGCGAAGAAGGCCGCGTGCGGGCCGCCGAAGCCCATCGGCACGCCGAAGCGCTGGGAGGTACCGACGACGATGTCGGCGCCGAGGCTGCCCGGCGACTTGAGCAGCACCAGGCTCAGCAGGTCGGCGGCCACCACGCTCATCGCGCCATTGGCGCGCGCGGCGTCCAGCAGCGGCGCGAGGTCGCGCACCTGACCGGTGTTGCCCGGATACTGGAAGAGGGCGCCGAAGATGTCGTGCTCGCCGACGTTCTCGGCGGCATCGATGATCAGCTCGAAGCCGAAGTAGTCGGCGCGGGTGCGCATGACGTCCAGGGTCTGCGGCAGCACGTCATCGGCGATGAAGAAGCGCTTGCTCTTGCTCTTCTTGTTGCCGCGTTGACACAGCGCCATGGCCTCGGCAGCGGCGGTGGCTTCGTCCAGCAGGCTGGCGTTGGCCAGCTCCATGCCGGTCAGGTCCATCACCGCCTGCTGGAAGTTGAGCAGTCCTTCGAGACGGCCCTGGGCGATTTCCGGCTGATACGGCGTATAGGCGGTGTACCAGCCCGGATTTTCCAGCACGTTGCGTTGGATGACCGCCGGCAGGTGGGTGTTGTGGTAACCCTGACCGATATAGGTCTTGAACACCTTGTTCTGACGCGCGAGGCGCTTCAGGTAGTCCAGTGCTTCGGATTCCGTGCGTGGCCCTTCGAGATCCAGCTCACGGCCCAGACGAATGGCGGTGGGCACCGTGCGGTCGATGAGCGTGGCGATGCTCTCTTCGCCCAGCGTCGCCAACATGCGCGTCACATTGGCATCGGTCGGCCCATTGTGGCGGGAGATGAAATCGTCGTGTCCGGCCAGCTGGGCCAGGGTAAGCGTCTCGTGAGCCATGCAAGAAATCCTGTGCTGCAACGGGGACTGCAGAGGGCAGTCCGCGGGAGGAACATCACCGTGCCAGCGAGGAAGCGGCGGGCAGGGCGTCGGGAATCATGGGGGCATCGACATCACTGCCGAGCATGCTGCAGTTGCTTCACTCCCCGCGCGACCTGCAAGGGCGGTCGTGTCAGGGGCGTCGTGCCATCGAAACGGGGTGGCGCAGTCACGAGGGTGGCTGTGCGCGAGTGCGGCTATATGCGAGCGCGGAAAGGCGCTGAAACCTCCTGCCCTGAGCGTCTGCGGCATGGACAGGAGGTTGACGGCGATCAGGCTTCGCTTTCGACCAGCTGAGAATAGGCATCAGCGTCGAGCAGCTTGTCGAGTTCGGCGCTGTCAGCGACCTTCATCTTCAGAATCCAGGCATCGTCATAGGGGCTTTCGTTGACGGATTCCGGCGCGTCTTCGAGGCTCTCGTTGACGGCGATGACTTCACCGGCCAGCGGCGCGTACAGATCAGAGGCCGCCTTGACGGACTCGATGACCCCGAACTCTTCTTCCAGCGCCAGCTCACGGCCGACTTCCGGCAGTTCGACGAAGACGACGTCGCCCAGCGCTTCCTGGGCGTGGTCGGTGATCCCGATGGTCACGGTGCCATCACCGTTGTCCTGAACCCACTCGTGACTCTCGGTGTACTTCAGCGTGGCGGGAATATTGCTCATGAGTGTTTTCCTATGTGAAAAGATTTTCTGATTCAGGGAATCGGTACGTCATTATGCCCCAAGGTCCCGGCGTGTGGCAGTGGCAGACTGCCGCGTGATGCTACGACTTTGGGCGTGTATTGCTGACGGCCGTACCTCTATCGTGGTCTGTCACTCTTCGGGCGTCCAGTGTCTTGCGTGGTTCACTCATGAAGCCCGCCATCACGGGCCTGCCTGGCCCATGGATGTGCATCGCTGGCCAGGCCGCCCAGCGCCTTTCCAGCGCGCCGTGACACCTCGTGAGAGGTTGAGTGCATTGCAGCAGCGCGGGAGATCGGTCGCGCCAGTGGGCGAGGATGTCCGGGTCACTGTTGCGAGGCGCTCAAACTCGCGTTATGGTGCCGACAGTTTCTTATCGGAAACTTGTTTCCATGTTGTGTCGTGAAG
>NZ_CFDJES010000005.1:6126-7935 GCF_983723665.1 Cobetia sp.
CAGTCTCGAGATCACCCGGCGCAGGATCTGCTGCCAGAAGACACGATGAGGCGATGAAACATGCGAGTTGGCGCAGTCTCATCGTACTTTTTACGCAATGATTGCCTCACCTGCCAGCGTAAAGCCCTGTTGGGCTAGTGAAGTGAGATAGCTTCCGCTAATGTGAGCTGTCCCAACGGTGAAAATGCCGTGGGAGGCTCGTCGCGGGTCGATCACCCGCCTGGGGATGGTACCGCCACGAGTCACTGCGCATCGTGTGATAACAACAATTCAGCGGAGGAAATCTGCGTGGAAATGATCAGTTCCGTCTTTAGTGCCATCAATGGCGTCGTCTGGGGCCCATTGATGCTGATCCTGTTGCTCGGGGTCGGCTTCTATCTTCAGGCAGGCCTCAAGGGCATGCCGCTTCGCAAGTTGGGTACCGGCTTCAAGCTGTTGTGGAATGGTCGTGCGCCGGGCAAGGATGGCGACGGCGAGATTTCTCCTTTCAATGCCCTGATGACGTCGCTGTCGGCGACCATCGGTACCGGTAACATCGCGGGCGTGGCAACCGCCATCGCGCTGGGTGGCCCGGGGGCGATCTTCTGGATGTGGATCACCGCGCTGGTCGGCATGGCGACCAAGTACGCCGAGGCCGTGTGTGCCGTGCGTTATCGTGAAGTCGATGACACCGGCAACCATGTCGGTGGCCCGATGTACTACATCCGCAACGGTCTGGGCGCCAAGTGGGGCTGGCTGGGCGGTGCCTTCGCCTTCTTCGGTTGCTTCGCGGCCTTCGGCATCGGCAACACCGTGCAGTCCAACTCGGTCGCGGATGCGCTGGAAACGTCCTTCGCCATCCCGCACTGGGTCTCCGGTGTGGTGATGATGGTGCTGGCCGGCGCCGTGATTCTCGGTGGCATCAAGCGTATCTCCAGCGTGGCGGGCAAGCTGGTGCCGTTCATGGCCATCGCCTACTTCCTGGCCGGCATCATCATCCTGGTGATCAACGCCGACCAGATCGGCCATGCCTTCGGCCTCATCTTCACCTATGCCTTCAATCCGGTCGCGGCTACCGGCGGCTTTGCCGGGGCAGCGGTGATGGCCGCCATCCGCTTCGGTGTGGCGCGCGGTATCTTCTCCAATGAAGCGGGCCTGGGCAGTGCGCCCATCGCCCACGCGGCGGCGCAGACCAAGAACCCGGTCCGTCAGGGGCTGGTCGCGATGCTGGGGACCTTCATCGACACCATCATCATCTGCACCATCACGGCGCTGGCGATCATCACTTCCGGCCTGTGGTCTTCCGGGGAAACCGGCGCGGCCCTGACCTCGATGTCCTTCGATCAGGCGCTGCCGGGCGTGGGCAACCACCTGGTGGCCATCGCGCTGGCGGTCTTCGCCTTCACCACCATTCTTGGCTGGTCCTTCTATGGTGAGAAGTGCTTCCAGTACCTGTTCGGTACGCGTGCCATCATGCTGTATCGCATCGTGTTCGTGATCGCGATTCCGCTGGGCGCGATGGCCAAGCTCGACCTGATCTGGCTGATGGCGGACACCTTCAATGCGCTGATGGCGATTCCGAACCTGATCGGTCTGGCGCTGCTGTCGCCGGTGGTCTTCAAGCTGACGCGTGATTATTTTGATGGCAAGGAAGTGCTGGCTGGCGAAGATCGCTGAACGACGCTGATGACTCGCCTGGCCCTACCGTGCCACTGACTGCCTTCTGCATCGCTCGGGTCACCTGATCTGGGCGGTGCAGGCGCAGGGTGCCCTGTTCAAGTCGGCAGTGCTCTTGAGAGCAGTGCCCATGCCGGCAGGGCTCCTGACAGC